>NZ_JANSJC010000009.1:0-85470 GCF_047462375.1 Synechococcus sp. H55.8
GCTTGAGAATAGCTGTTAACCAGCCTGAATTCTAGAGTCGGCTGGAGACGAGCAGCAAATAGTTAAGCTAGCTACAAAATCTCTGACTTGTTGCTTTGGCTCTCTGAGAATGGAGCGATGTGATTTAAGTGGGGATCCCTCAATACTCGAAGGTCATGGGTGGGAAGCGGCAAGGACGGGATCTGAGCTTGGCCGGTTCAGAGGCGGGGGCAGGATCCCGAAAAGCTTCTGCCTGCTGCTGGAGGTGTTGCATGGCCTGCTCGATTTCCTGGAGCCGGGACTGAATTTGCCCTTGCCGCTCTTGGATAGACTCCAGCTCCTGGTTGAGGCGCTGCTTTTCCACGGTGAGCTGCTGCATTTCGGCATAGAGGGCGGATTCGGTTTGGCGGCGCGGGATCGAGCGCAGCTTGGGGCGGGGGCGAGTTCGGGGCACACGGGGCAAGCTCATCAGTGGGGATCCCAGAAAACGGCTTGCGCCCATCGTAGCCTGCTCTTGGCGGCCCTTCCATTCCTGGGTAGGATCCAATTCGTCTGGCGTGGAAAACGGCGATGGTAGAAACTGGGGCAGAGCTGCTGCAACGCTACGGCAGCGGCGAGCGCGACTTCAGCAACAGCCAACTAACCGGGGCTGACCTGGCCGGGGCCGACCTGGCCGGGATCGATTTGGGGGGGGCTATTCTCCGGCAGGCCAAGCTGGCCTCTGCCAATCTGGAGCGGGCCTACTTGAGCGGTGCCGACCTCAGCCAAGCCGATCTGCAGGGATCCAACCTGCGCCTGGCCAATCTAGAAAAGGCCAAGTTGCAGGGATCCCGACTGCAGGGAGCCAACTTGCGTGGAGCCAACCTGGCCGAAGCGGACTTGAGCGGTGCCGATCTCAGCCAAGCGGACTTGGCGGGGGCCAATCTCACCGGAACCAACTTAAAGGGATCCCTTCTTGCCCAGTGCAAACTCAAGCTGGCCAACCTGCGCGGGGCCTGCTACGACAGCACCACCCAAATAGAAGCAGATGTCGCCCCGGCAGAGCTGGGCATGGTGCAAGCCTAGAGTTCCGGCTCCAGATCGAGGATCTCCTGGATCTCAGAATGGGTATAGCCCACCGCCCGCAACTTCTCCGAGACCGTCTCAATCTCTTCTGAAGACAGATCCTGTTGCCGTACTCGATCCCAGAGATTGGCCACAATCTGCAGCAGCAAACGGCTGCTTTCCGCCTCGAACAGCTCAAAAGCCGTCGCCAGCTCGATCGCCTGCAACACCTCCTCGGCGCTGCCAATCGGTTGATCGAGGGACTGTTCCTCCAACTCCACCAGCAACTGCCGCAGTTGGTTCAGGCCATCCCCAAGAGCAGACATACAGCAGGCTCCCCAACGGCACCTGAGCACTCACGCTAGCAGACCCCTATCCTGAATCAGAAGGGATCCCACCCATTCTGCAGCAGCTACGGCTATCCTGTTAGAAGAGCGATGCCGTTGCTGGACATCCGCAACCAACAATCCACAACAGCCAAACCACAGCGAGAGGAGATGCATGAGTATGGCCCCGGCGAACGTCCTGCCCAATCCCCCCCAGCCCTTGGCTAGCGAGGGTGGCACCACCCTGGACTACGGCAGCGCGGTTTATCGGCAGGCCTACTCCCGCATCAATGGCATTGTCATCGAAGGGGAACAAGAAGCCCACGACAACTACCTCAAGCTGGCCGAACTGCTGCCGGAAGCAGCAGAAGAGCTGCGCAAGCTGGCCAAAATGGAATTGCGGCACATGAAAGGCTTCCAATCCTGCGGCAAAAACCTGCAAATAGAGCCGGATAGGGAGTTTGCCCGCGCTTTCTTCGCCCCTTTGCGCAACAATTTCCAAAGCGCCGCGGCGGCAGGGGATCTGGTCTCCTGTTTTGTCATTCAGTCTTTGATCATCGAGTGCTTTGCCATTGCCGCCTACAACATCTACATCCCGGTTGCCGATGAGTTTGCCCGCAAGATCACCGAGGGAGTGGTCAAAGACGAGTATTTGCACCTGAACTTTGGCGAGCGCTGGCTGGGCGAACACTTTGCCGAGGTCAAAGCTCAGATCGAAGCGGCCAATGCCCAGAACCTGCCCCTGGTCTGGCAGATGCTGCAGCAGGTAGACGAGGATGTGGAAGCCATCTATATGGATCGCGAGGCCATCGTCGAGGACTTTATGATTGCCTATGGCGAGGCGCTGGCCAACATCGGCTTCAGCACCCGCGAGGTGATGCGCCTCTCGGCCCAGGGTTTGCGGGCAGCGTGACCCAACCCGGTATCCATCCTCTGCTGCTGGACTGGAGTTTCAGCCCGGCTGTCGGGGATCCCTACCTCTCCCGCGTATGGACGTGTTTTGATGGGATCCTGATGCGATCCATTAGTCATGCAAGCGAGTAAACCTCTATGTTCGGCCTGATCGGGCACTTGACCAGCTTGGCTCATGCGAAGCGGGTGGCAGACAAGCTGGGCTATTCCGAATATGCGGAGAGCGACTTAGAGTTCTGGTGCATGGCTCCCCCGCAGGTGGTGGACGAGATTACGGTAACCAGCATTACCGGCCAAAAGATTTATGGGCAGTACGTCGAATCCTGTTTCTTGCCGGAAATGTTGGCGGGGGGACGGGTGAAGGCGGCCTGTCGGAAAGTTTTGAACGCGATGGCTCTGGCCCAGCGGCGCGGCCTGAACATCACCGCTCTGGGGGGGTTTAGCAGCATTATTTTCGAGAATTTCCGCCTTGACAGTCTCAGGCGAGTCCGCAACATCGACTTGGAGATCCAACGCTTTACCACCGGCAACACCCACACCGCCTACATCATCTGTCAGCAGCTACAGTTGGCGGCCCAGCGCTACGCCATGGACTTGGCAGCCGCTACGGTTGCGGTGGTGGGGGCGACCGGAGATATCGGCAGCGCCATCTGTCGGTGGTTGATAGCCCACACCCACCTGGGCAAATTGTTGCTCATCGCCCGGGAGCGGCGGCGCCTAGAAGAGTTGCAGGCCAAGCTCAAGCAGGGGGAGATCTGTTCGCTGGAAGAGGCCCTGCCGCGCGCCGACTTTATCGTTTGGGTGGCCAGCATGAGCCAAGGCATGACCCTCGATCCGCAGGTGTTGCCGGATCCCTGCGTGATCATTGACGGCGGCTACCCGAAAAACATTGCCTCTAACTTGCAACGCAAGGGACTTTACGTCATTGACGGGGGGATGGTGGAGCACTCTTTGGATATTGAATGGAACATCATGCAGTTTTTGAATGTGGCCAACCCGGCCCGTCAGCTCTTTGCCTGCTTCGCCGAGTCGATGCTGCTGGAGTTTGAGGGCCTGTACACCAATTTCAGTTGGGGCCGCAACTTGATCACCCTGGAAAAACTGGATTTAATCGGGCAACTGTCTCGCAAGCATGGCTTCCGCCCCCTCATGCCGGAAGCCTAGCTCCAGCTAGGCCGACCCTCTGAAAAGCGGTAGAAAAATAGACAACGCTGCGAGAGAGCCACCATGTCCCAATCCTTTACCACCCACCTCTGGCAGACGATCGAGCCTATCTACCAACAGATCTTGGATCACCCCTTTAACCGTGAGTTGGCGGCAGGCAGCCTCTCGCGGCAGCGCTTCCAGTTTTATTTGCAGCAAGATGCTCTTTATCTCACCGATTTTGCCCGCGCCCTCGCCTTGATCGGGGCTCGTTCTGAAGGGGCTGAGCGGGTGGTGAGTTTCTTGAACTTTGCCCTGGGGGCCATTGTGGCCGAACGCAGCCTGCACGAGAGTTACTTTCGCCTCTACGACATCCAGCCGGAGACAACCTACGCTCCTGCCTGCTTCGCCTACACCCGTTTTCTATTGGCTGCGGCTGCCTTGGATCCCTACGAGGTGGCCATGGCCGCCGTGCTGCCCTGTTTTTGGATCTATCGCGAGGTGGGATCCGCCATCTACCGCACCGCCCAGCCCAACAATCCTTACCAACAATGGATCGACACCTACGCGGGGGAAGAATTTGCCCAGGTGGTGCAACAGGCCCTCGACCTCACCGACTCCTTGGCTGCGCAGACCACAGCGGCGATGCGGGAAAAGATGACCGCCGCCTTCGTAGCCGCCTCCCGCCTGGAATGGCTGTTTTGGGACAGCGCCTACCGCCTGGAAACCTGGCAGCCGGCTTGATCCCTGCCGGGCCCGGCGGCTCAGCAAGGTAGTCGCTGCCATTGCAATATGAAACAGCTCCTCCGCCGATCTCCAGCTCCCCTCTCCCCTTGGGGCAGAGGGGTTGGGGGTGAGGGGCGGCAACGACTCCAGCCTTTGGCCAAACGTCCGGCCACTGCAGAATCTTCGGCTCAAAACTCGATCAGGGGGGTGGATGGCGGAGATGGGGACAACAACTGCTGCGCCCGCTCAAAGACGGCGTCCAGCATCGCCTCTGTCAACCGCTTGGTGGCCGTGTTGCGGCGGCTGGGGTGGTAAGACGTCAGCAAATAGCGACCCTCTCCCAAAGGAATGACGCAGTTGTGGCCAAAGCGGGGGCGGGGCCTGAGAGGCGGCAAGAGCGCCAAGGTGTAGCGAAAGGCAAAATGGCCCAACGCCAAGATCACCCGCACCTGGGTCAACAGCTCCAGCTCTTGTCTCAGATAGCCCAGGCAAGCTTCGGCTTCTGCGGCGGTGGGACGGTTCTGCGGCGGCGCACAGCGCACCACGGCTGAGATGTAGCAATCCCGCAATTGCAGGCCATCCTCCCGGTGGATTGAGGTGGGTTGATTGGCAAACCCGGCCCGGTACAGGGCGCGAAATAGCCAATCCCCGCTGGGATCCCCAGTAAACACCCGGCCTGTGCGGTTGCCCCCATGGGCGGCTGGCGCCAAGCCGATCACCCACAGCCGCGCCTGCACATCCCCAAACCCCGGCACCGGTCGGCCCCAGTAGAGTTGGTCGCAAAAACGGGCCACCTTTTGCTGGGCAACCCCTTCTCGCCAAGCCACCAGGCGGGGACAGCGACGGCAACGGACGATTTCAGCTTGCAAAGTGGCCCAATCCGAGAGCTCCAGCGCCTCACTCCTCTTCCTCATCCTCCTCCAGCTCGTCAAAAGCAGGGGTGGAGTCGTCGATGAGCTGGTCGTCTTCCAAGATCAAACGGGGCGGCAGCTCCGGCAGCACGACAGGCTCCTCCTCTTCCTCCGGCTCCGGTTCTGGCGCCATCTCCTCGTAGGTGCTGAAGCCGGTGCCCGCGGGGATCAAACGCCCGATGATCACGTTCTCCTTCAGCCCCCGCAGCCAGTCCGACTTGCCCTCGATGGCCGCCTCCGTCAGCACCCGCGTGGTCTCCTGGAAGCTAGCCGCCGAGATGAAGCTGTCGGTGTTTAAGCTGGCCTTGGTGATCCCCAGCAAGACGGGCGTGTACTTGGCCGGCGCTCCCCCGGTAAAGGCCATGTTGGCATTGGTTTGCTGGATTTCCCGCAGCTCCACCAGCTCGCCCGGCAACAGGATGGTATCGCCGCCGTCATCCACCCGCACCTTCGAGGTCATCTGGCGCACCACGATCTCGATGTGTTTGTCGGCAATCTCCACCCCTTGCGAGCGGTAGACATTCTGCACTTCGTTCACGAAAAAGCGCTGCACCTCCCGCAAAGCCAACTGCGCTGCTTGGTCATCTCCCAAGGTTTGGCGATGGTACTCGTAGTAGATCTCCAAGAGGTCGTGGGGATTGGCGGGGCCATCGGTAAGGGGATCCCCTGCTTGCACCGGTTGGCCATCGACCACGATCAGATTTTGCCCCGGCATCACCGAATACTCGGTAACCGTGCCATCGGCTTCGATGACCCGCAGATCCGGCTCTTCTCCTCGCCAGCTCAGTTGCACCGTGCCGGGCCGCCTGGCCAAAACGCACATTTCCTTGGGCTTGCGGGCCTCCAGCAGCTCCTCGATCCGCGGCAGACCTTGAATGATATCCCCCGTCTTGGCCCGCTCAAACACCAGGAGGGCCAAAGAATCCCCCCGCTGCACCAGATCCCCATCCCGCACCTGCAAAATGGCGCCCGCCGACACCAAGTAGGGCCGTGCCGCCCGCAACACCACTTGGCCATCGGTTACCTGCATCACTTGCCCCGACTCGGGAGCAGGGATCCCCGGAGCCAGCTCGTCTCTGGCCCGCACCAGCGCTCCCACCTCGACGCTGGCCGGGCCCGCCAGGGGCACCGTCAGCAGGTCGTCGTCAGTAACCACCAGAACCCGCCGCACCACTTCTGCGCCCTGGCGGATCCCTTGCACGATCCCGGCTTTTTTGGCCTGAATCTCGGTGCGGGCGATCACATCTCCTCTGGCGATGTTGTCTCCCTCGCTCACCAACAGCCGCGTGTGGGTACTCCCCTGCGTCAGATCTGCTTCCACATCGCGGCGCAGCAGCAGGGTTTCCAGAATGACCAGTTGCAGGCGGCGGATACTGGGATCCTTCTCATCTTGGATCAGCTCAATATCGGCCTTCAGTTGCGGGGCGTCGGTATCGATCTCCAGCACCAGTTGCGTGCGCAGGAGCTCCACCGGCCCCACCGACTTCACGCGCTCTCCATCTTTGAAGGGAACCCGCTGCACCGCCCGCAGGCGAATGGAGCGGCCGGACTCGCTGGTGGACTCCTGGCTGGGCACCGAGGGCCGGTCGGGGATTTCGTACTCCTGCACCGGGCGCAGCAGCAAGCCTGGGCCTTCGGGGGTTTCCACATGCTCCAGATAGACCAGTTGGTCGGGAACGATGCTGCTGAGCACCTGTTGCCCTGGCTGGATGAGGGTGCCGCTTTTCACCTCCAAATCGGCGGGGTTGTCCACCAGATGCAGGGATCCCGGCTTGATGACGATCTCCCGCAAAATGTCGTTTTTCTGGATGACCTCGACAACGCCGGCATTTTGGCAGAAGATGTCCTTCACCACCTCGGTGCCGGCTTCTACGTACTGGCCATCCTCCACGTTCAATAGGGAGATGTCTTTGTTCACCTCATGGGTCTCTTCCGGGATCCACAGCAGGGTGCCACCCTGGATGACTTCGTAACCTTGCTTGGCCTTGCCACGCCGTGCCACCTCAATGCCGGCAAACTTCACCAAGCCCCCCGTCTGGCTGCGGAAGTGGTTGTCGATCAGCTCTGCCACCACTTCGTCGTTGCCCACTTTGGTGCCCGGCGTGGCCTTGAGCACGAAGGTCTGGCCGCTGGCGGTATCCAGCAAAAATTGCTCCCGGCCCTGGTGGGATTCCACCCGCACCCGCGCCTCGTGCAGCACCACAGAAGCGTTGATGATCTCCACCTCGCGCCCACTTTTGGTGTCGCTGCGCTCCGGCAGCCGCACAATGCCGCCGTGCTCCGTCACCAGCGAGGTTTCGGCGATTACATCCCCCGCCTGCACCCGATCCCCGTTTTTCACCACCGGCTCGGCCCCCGGCGGGAGATTGTACACCTGGCCAGACATCACCCAGATCAACCCCTGCCGCTGGGCGGTGTAGGTGGTGTTCCCCTGGCGGTCGGTCTTCTCCTCGATGGGCAGATCGGCAAAGCGAATTTCGCCGGCCAGGTCGGCCACCACCTCTTTCTGGGCTTTTTCGGTGCTCTTGCGGCTGGCCTTGGCCAGCGACACCTCCGCAATTAACTGATCCCGCTGCACCTGGGTTCCGTCCCGCACCAGCAGGGTGGATCCCTGGGTCATGTCGAAGACTTCCCGCTGGCCGTCTGGGCCTTCCAAGACGATTTGGTTGTTCACCTCCACCTGGAGAGCGTCATCGCCGTGGCGGGTGCGGAAGGGGCGGGTGCGCAGGTTTTTCGGGAACCGCACCACGCCGGCAAAGGGGGCGCGAATTTGGCGGGCCACCTCCCCGGTGAACACACCCCCCGTGTGGAAGGTGCGCATGGTCAACTGGGTGCCCGGCTCCCCAATCGATTGGGCGGCGATGATCCCGACGGCCTCTCCCAAATCCACCAGGCGGGAGTGGGCCAGGCTCCAGCCATAGCACATGCGGCACACGGAGCGGTTAGCCTCACAGGTGAGGGGAGAACGCACCATCACCTGCCGGATGCCGGCCTCCACGATGGTTTTGGCCAGGTCGTGATCCACCTCTTGGTTGCGACGGGCAATGATCTCCTGGGTTTGCGGATGCACCACATCCCGCGCCAGCACCCGGCCCACCAGGCGCTCCTCCAAGGACACCACCACTTTGTCCCCGTCCATCAGGTATTCCAGGAGAATGCCCTGCTCGGTGCCGCAGTCGGATTCGCGCACGATCACATCCTGAGAGACGTCCACCAAACGGCGGGTCAGGTAGCCGGAGTCGGCGGTGCGCAGGGCTGTATCCACCAACCCCTTGCGGGCCCCATAGGAGGAGATGATGTACTCGGTAACCGTCAGGCCCTCGCGGAAATTGGTTTTAATCGGCAAGTCGATGATCTCCCCCTGCGGGTTGGCCATCAGGCCGCGCATGCCCACCAACTGCCGCACCTGCGAGACGTTCCCCCTCGCTCCCGAGTTGGCCATCATGTACACGGAGTTGAGGGGATCGTTTTGGCGGAAGTTGCTGAGCATCTCCTCCTTGATCTGGTCGTTGGTCTGGTTCCAGGTGTCGATCACCTTTTGGTAGCGCTCCACCTCTGTGATTTCTCCACGGGTGTAGCGCTCCGTAGCTGCCTCGATCTCCGCTTCCGCCTGGGCCAACAACTGCCGCTTGCTGGGCGGGACGCGCAGATCCTCGACGCTGATGGAGACGGCGGCCTGGGTGGCGTATTTGAAGCCCAGGGTCTTGAGGGCATCCGCCATCTGAGCGGTGCGGGCGGTGCCGTAGCGGGCAAACGACCACGCGATCAGATTGCGCAGCTCTTTTTTGCCGATTTGATAGTTGCGAAAGGGCACAGGGGGCAGAGGGGCCTCGGCGTTGTTACGCGACAGGCCGGCGGAAAGGCGTCCTTTTTCACTCATGATGCCTCGCTGATATTTTCAGCAGATTCTCGACAACGGCTGGGTGAGGGGATCCCGACAATCCATCCTTCAAAGAAGAGGACAGCTCGGGAGTGGGTCTAGGCAGACAAAATATCTTGCACCGCCTTGTTAAAAATGATCCGACCTGCCGTGGTGCGCATGTACTGGCTGATCACGTTGCCGTCTTGATCCTCACGGATGCGACGGTAGTTGGTGATCTTGAGGCGGGTGCCGCCCGCTTCTTCGATAATCTGGGGCTCGGACTCTTTTTCGCCCTTGCCCAGCTCCATCGGGCCGTTGTAGCGCACCCAGATTTTGCTGTGCAGGCCGATGACACCGCGGTCGTAGGCGATGAGAGCATCCTCGAGGCTGGCAAAGTAGCGATCTTCAACCGCGGGCGCGTGGGGGTTATCTGCGGTCAGGTAGTAACATCCCAACACCATATCTTGGCTGGGGGTGATGATGGGAGCGCCGGTGGCCGGGGAGAGGATGTTGTTGGTGGCCAACATCAGCAAGCGTGCCTCCGCCTGGGCTTCCAACGACAGGGGCACATGCACCGCCATCTGGTCGCCGTCGAAGTCGGCATTGAAAGCCGGGCAGACCAAGGGGTGGAGCTGAATCGCCCTCCCTTCCACCAGGATCGGCTCAAAAGCTTGGATCCCCAGACGGTGCAATGTCGGGGCGCGGTTGAGCAAGACGGGGTGGCCGTCGATCACCTCCTCTAGCACATCCCAAACCTGCGGGTCGTTGCTCAGGATCAGCTTTTTGGCGGCTTTGATGTTGTTGACGATGTTCCGCTTGATCAACTTGTGAATGACGAACGGCTGGAACAGCTCGATGGCCATCTCTTTGGGCAGCCCACACTGGTGCATGCGCAGGTTGGGCCCCACCACGATTACCGAACGCCCGGAGTAGTCCACCCGTTTGCCCAACAGATTTTGCCGGAAGCGCCCCTGTTTGCCCTCGATGATGTCCGATAGGGACTTGAGGGGACGGTTGTTGGCCCCCGCCACCACGCGCCCCCGCCGACCGTTGTCGATCAGCGCGTCCACCGCCTCCTGCAGCATGCGCTTTTCGTTGCGCACAATAATCTCCGGCGCCATGATCTCCTGCAGCCGGGCCAGGCGGTTGTTGCGGTTGATCACCCGGCGGTAGAGATCGTTGAGGTCGCTGGTGGCAAAGCGGCCCCCATCTAACTGAACCATCGGGCGCAGATCGGGCGGGATCACCGGCAGCACCCGCAATACCATCCACTCCGGACGGGATCCGGTGGCGATAAAGTTATCGATCACCCGCAGCCGCTTGATCAGGCGCGCCCGCTTCTGGCCGCGAGCACCGGCGATGTCCTCCCGCAACTGCTCCGCCTCTTTTTCCAGGTCGATATCCTTGAGCAGGCGTTCGATGGCCTCTGCCCCGATCATGGCCCAGTTCTCCGGCAGTTGCAGCTCCGAGCCCTCCTCGTACATCTGATCCTCGATCTCGAGGTATTGATCCTCGGTCAGCAACTGCTTGTAGGAAAGATTGGGGGCGTTGCCGGGATCCACCACCACGTAGGCGTTGAAGTAGACCACTTGCTCCACATCCCGCAGCGGCATATCCAACAGCGTGGCGATGTGGCTGGGGATCCCTTTCAAATACCAGACATGGGTGACGGGGGCAGCCAACTTGATGTAACCCATGCGGTGACGGCGCACCCGCGACTCGGTCACCTCCACCCCACAGCGCTCGCAGACGATCCCCCGATGCCGCACGCGCTTGTACTTGCCGCAGTGGCACTCCCAGTCTTTGGCCGGCCCAAAGATGCGCTCGCAAAAAAGACCATCCATCTCCGGCTTGAGGGTGCGATAGTTGATGGTCTCCGGCTTGGTGACTTCCCCCACCACTTGGCCGTTGGGCAGGGTGCGCTGGCCCCACTCCATGATCCGCTCTGGAGAAGCCAAGCCGATTTTGACATAGTCAAAGCGTTGCTCTGTTTTGGCCATCGCCGTTGTTCTCCTGACTTGTTGCCCTGCTACCTAAACCCAAGGGAGAGGTAAACACCACCCTCCTTCACAGGTCGAATGGGATCCCGATCGACAATCAAAACTCCTCTTCCTCTTCTCCGTCCTCATCTTGGCTGCGGCTGGCGAAGGTAAAGGCCGCCCCAGGCGATAGGGAAAGATCCTCAGGCGTAACCGACTCATACGTGGGTCGAGAGGGAGTGTGACGGTTGGAAGTATCGGCCATCAGATCCACCTCCACATTGCGGGTTTGGCCCTCGTTGTCCGTCTCCACCTTGTGGACCGAAACATCCAGACAGAGGGACTGCAGCTCCCGTACCAGCACCTTGAAGGACTCCGGCGTGCCAGGCCGAGGGATGGGCTTGCCCTTGACGATGGCGTTGAGAGCCTCGTTGCGACCCACCATGTCGTCGGACTTGACGGTGAGCAGCTCCTGCAAGATGTAGGCCGCCCCAAACGCTTCTAGAGCCCACACCTCCATCTCGCCAAAGCGCTGGCCACCCTGCTGCGCCTTGCCCCCCAAAGGTTGCTGGGTCACCAAAGAGTAGGGGCCGGTGGAGCGGGCGTGGATCTTGTCGTCCACCAAATGCACCAGCTTCAACATGTAGGCGCGGCCCACCGTAACGGGCTGGTCGAAAAGCTCCCCGGTGCGACCGTCAAACACCTGGATCTTGCCGCAGTACTTACCTTCTGGGTTGAAGATCCAATCTTTGCCGGTCTTTTCTCGGGCCTCCCGCAACTTGGCCTCCACCGTCAAACGCGAGGCCTCCAAACCATGCATCTCGTCGAAGGGCATCAACTTGAAGCGCACTCCCAAATGTTCTGCTGCCCAACCCAGGAGGCACTCATACACTTGGCCCACATTCATGCGGGAGGGAACCCCCAAGGGGTTGAGCACCACGTCCACCGGTGTGCCATCCGCCAGGTAGGGCATGTCCTCGATCGGCAAGATGCGGGAGATGATGCCCTTGTTGCCGTGGCGGCCCGCGATCTTGTCCCCCACTTGAATTTTGCGCTTGAGGGCGATGTAAACCCGCACCACCATGTTGGCGCCCGGAGGCAGCTCGTCCCCCTGCTCACGGGTGAAGATGCGCACATCCACCACCCGACCGCGCTCGCCGTTGGGCACACGCAGGGAATTGTCCCGCACGTCGCGGGCTTTTTCCCCGAAGATGGCCCGCAAGAGTCGCTCCTCTGGTGGCTGATCCGACTCCCCTTTGGGAGTGACTTTGCCCACCAAAATATCGCCGGCCTCCACCCAGGCCCCAATGCGCACAATGCCGTTTTCGTCTAGGTCGCGCAGGGCATCTTCCCCCACGTTGGGGATCTCGCGGGTGATCTCTTCAGGGCCTAGCTTGGTTTGCCGGGCCTCGATCTCGTGCTTCTCGATGTGAACCGAGGTGAAGACGTCGTCGTAGACCAGCCGCTCGCTGATCAAGATGGCGTCTTCGTAGTTGTAGCCCTCCCAGGGCATGTAGGCCACCAGCACGTTTTGACCCAAAGCCAGCTCGCCCCCCTCGGTAGCCGGACCGTCCGCCAGCACCTGCCCGGCTACCACCCGATCCCCCGCGTAGACAAGAGGACGTTGGTTGAGGCAGGTATCTTGGTTGGAGCGCTGGTACTTCTGCAGACGATAGACGATGGGATCCCCGCCATCTTCGGGCCGCACCACAATTTCATCGGCAGAAACGTAGGTCACCACGCCGTGGGTGCGCGACACCACCACCATGCCGGAGTCCCGCGCCGCCTGGGCTTCCAAACCCGTGCCCACATAAGGCCGATCCGGCTTCAGCAGAGGCACCGCCTGCCGCTGCATGTTCGCCCCCATGAGGGCGCGGTTGGCGTCGTCATGCTCCAGAAAGGGAATCAAGGAGGTGGCCACCGAGATCACTTGCACCGGCGCCACCTGCACATAGTGCACTTCCGTGGGGTGGGCGGTGGTGAACTCTTGACGGTAGCGCACCGGCACCAAGTCGGCGGTAATGCGGCCTTCGGCATCCACCGGCACATCCCCCGGCGCCACGCGATACTCGTCCTCCTCGTCGGCGGTGAGGTAGACCATGCCCAGGTCTTTGCGCACCACGCCGTTTTCGACACGGTAGTAGGGGCTTTCGATGAAGCCGTACTGGTTGACGCGGGCGTGGGTGGCCAGGGATCCAATCAGCCCGGCGTTGGGGCCTTCGGGAGTTTCGATGGGGCAGATGCGTCCGTAGTGGCTGGGGTGGATGTCCCGCACGGCAAAGCCAGCCCGTTCCCGACTCAGGCCGCCCGGTCCCAGAGCCGACAGCCGCCGCTTGTGGGTCAGCTCCGCCAGCGGGTTGGTCTGATCCATGAACTGGGAGAGCTGGCTGGAGCCGAAAAACTCCTTGATGGCCGCTACCAAGGGCTTGGGGTTGACCAAAGAGGCCGGGGTGAGGTTTTCCGACTCCGAAACTGTCATGCGTTCGCGGATGATCCGCTCCAGGCGATTCAGACCCACCCGCACCTGGTTTTGCAAGAGCTCGCCCACCGAGCGCACACGGCGGTTGCCCAGGTGGTCGATGTCGTCCACATGGCCGATGTCGTACTCCAAGTTAATCAGGTAGTCGATGACGGCCAAGATGTCCGGGACGGTGAGCACCCGCACGTTTTCCGCCACGTTGAGATTGAGCTTTTTGTTGAGCTTGTAACGCCCTACCCGGCCCAGGTCGTAGCGCTTGGGATCGAAGAAGCGGGACTCCAGCAACTGCTGGCCGCCGGAGACGGTGGGAGGCTCGCCGGGCCGCAACTTGCGGTACAGCTCCATCAGGGCCTCTTCTTCGCTGTAGTGCCCCTCTTTTTCCATGGTTTTTTGGAAAAATTCGGGGTGGCGCAGGCTGTCGTAGATCTCCGAGTCGCTCAGGCCCAAGGCTTTCAGCAGCACCGCCGCCGAGAGCTTGCGGGTTTTGTCGATGCGCACCCACACCAGGCCGTTTTTGTCGGTCTCGAACTTCAGCCAGGCGCCCCGGTTGGGGATGAGGCTGGCGCTGTAGGTGCGGCGGCCGTTTTTGTCCAGTTCCGACTTGTAGTAGACGCCGGGGCTGCGCACAATTTGGTTGACGATCACCCGCTCGGCGCCGTTGATGATAAAGGTGCCGCGATCCGTCATCAAGGGCAGTTCGCCGATGAAGACGTCCATGTCCTTGATCTCGCCGGTCTCCTTGTTGATCAGGCGAGTGGGCACCCGGATTTGCGCTTGGTAGGTAGCATCCCGTCGCTTAGCTTCCTCAGGGTCGTAGCGCGGTTTGTTGATCTTGTATCCTTTGGAAGGATCCCCAGGGCGATATTCGGGCAAAAAGTGCAGCTCCAGCTTGCCCGTGTAATCGACGATGGGGGAAAAGCTGAGAAGCTCCTCTTCAAACCCTTCTCGCAAAAACCATAAGAAACTCTCCCGCTGAATCTCTACCAGGTCAGGAAAGGTAGGAGCGGCAGGGGATGGCACTGCTAATTGTGTCATGCGTTGCTCGGGAGGGGTCGCGCTGCAGTCAGGCCTTTCATTATAGAAACCCCACCAACGATCGTCAACGAACGTTACAAGGGCCGAGGGGGCATCCGGAAAGTTTGGGCAATGGCACCTGGATCCCACCCAAGCTGCCAACCTTAGGGCGATCCCCAACTTAAGGATTGTTCACATCCATTCACACTCAGGCAGATTATTCTAATCGTTGACCGTTGGGAAGTCAGCCGCTGCTCCGACTCCGCTTGCCGGTCGTCAACAGGGATCGGAAAAGTGGGGTAGGCCTAGAGGCTGAGTCGAGTCGTTATGAGGGCGCGCTCAGCCTGTTAGGGGGGTCTGGTCTGCGTCGCGGTGACCAGAGGGGTTCCCCGGCAGGATCTACCTTCATCCAGATGAGAAGGGGTTGAAATGGGTTTACACAGCTTCTCAGGCCAGGGCGATCTTTATTGATGTTTTTGAAAACAACTGGACACAAGCAGCCGTCTTTGACGAGGAGGGTTTTGTGAGTCTGCACCATCAAGAGAATCAGAACACCAGCCTATCGGCCCAGTTGCGGGAGGGCACCAAGCAGTCCCACACCATGGCCGAGAATATGGCCTTCATCAAGTGCTTCCTCAAGGGGGTGGTGGATAAAAAAGCTTACAGCCGCTATGTGGGCAATTTTTACTTTGTCTATGGCGCTCTGGAAGAGGGGTTCGCGCAGTTGCGAGAGCACCCGCTGGTGGGCCGGCTCTACTACCCGGAGCTGTGGCGCAAGGCCAGCTTGGAGAAGGATTTAAATTATTTTGTCGGCCCCAATTGGCGCGCTGTGGTCAAGCCCTCCCCCGCTTGCCAGGTCTACGTCAACCGCATTCGAGAAGTGGTGGAAACAGACCCGGTTCTGCTGATTGCCCATGCCTACACCCGCTACATCGGCGACCTGTCGGGTGGCCAGATCCTGAAAAATATTGCCCGCCGGGCCATGGGCCTGCCGCCAGGAGAGGGAACGGCCTTTTACGATTTCGAGCAGATCCCTCATGAGGGCAAGTTCAAGCAGCGCTACCGCGCTCAGATGGACGCCCTGGGACTGGATCAGGCCACCATCGAGCGCATTGTGGCGGAAGCCAACTACGCCTTCAAGCTGAACATGGACTTGTTTAGGGAGTTGGAGGGCAATTGGCTGTTGTCGATGGCCCGCCTGGCCTGGAACTCTCTCCTCGCCCAGTTTCAGCGCAAGCCCGCCCGCTCTGAGGCGGCTGCTCCCAGTTCCTAGCCACAGCTATTCCCAATCCCAGAGAATCTTTGCTGGGCCGCCAATCCCCCCTCTCCCTCAGGGAGAGGGGCTGGGGGTGAGGGGTGTCCCTCAGGGAGAGGGGCTGGGGGTGAGGACTAGTCGCATTCGAGGGTATCGCGGGTGGCGCGACCGGTGACGGGGTTAACGCCCCTGGCCCGCTCGCAGAGGATGGCAAGGGCATCTTGCCGTATCAAGGCATTGGTGAAATCCGCCCCCTCGATCTGGATGTCCTCTACTCGAGCCAACCACATCATGCTGTCCTGCAGTTGTGCCTCTCGCAGATCCGCGCCCTGTAAGTTAGCCATGTCCAAGGTGGCGCCGCGCAGATCGGCCCCGCGCAGGTTGGCCTTGCTGAGGTTGGCCCCAAACAAATTCGCCCCTGCCGCTTTGACATGGCTGAGATCGCTTTGGCGCAGGTTGGCCTTGAGAAATTTCCAGCCGCTCAGGTCTTGCCCGGCAAAGCTCATGCCCTGCAGATCTCGTTTGGTGTAGTCTTCTGCCCAGGCCGGGAGCCCCAGGAGAATGACCCCCAGGTATAGTAGCAGCCCCCAAAACACCATCCCCCGCAGGAGCCGAGACAGCTTCACCCGAACCGAAGCCTGCCCAGCAACAGACATTGTGGATCCCTCCCTCCAGGAAACCTCCATGGCTTGGAAATTGCTTTTGTTTCTATCCTACCGGATGGGGATCCCACTGGCAGAGCGGGCTATCTTAAACAGTGTAAGGGGGCGCGGTGACAGCCCTACCCCCAGCTCCTCTCTCTTTGGAAAGGGGGAGTTAGGGTTCAAGGTAACGAGCCGTTTCATTGCTATTGGAAATGACTCACAAATCTTCGGCCAGTGGGGCTTCCGACAGGTCTTCTAGGCTCAATTGCACCTGCCGCTGCAGCGCTTGAATGGCTTGGTACTCCTGCTGGATGCTGGCCTGGTACTGGGCGGCAAGGACGGTGTTGCCCTCGGAAAAGGCTTGATCCCACAGTTGGGTCCAGTAGCGGTAGCGTTTCTGGCGAATTTCCAGCTCCATATTGGCAATGGCGGCCCGCACCACCATCCGTGGACGCATCAAGGCTACACGGGTGTTCTCGTCCAGCCAGAGCAGATGGCTGAGGCGCTCGTTGAGCTGTTCCTCATGGGCGCAGAGGGTGCGCAAAGCCGTCAGCAAAGGCTCTTCTTGGTCTTCCAGCTCCGGCTGCGCCGCCAGCAACTCCAAAGTCCGCTGCCACAGCTCTCGGTGAGGGCGAAAACTAAACTGCAGCTCTCGCTCCAACAAGGTCTCACGAATTTCGCGGCGGTACTCGGCAAAATGCAAGAAAATCTGCAAAAGATGGGACTCCGATTGTAAGAGCTTGGATCCCTTGTTGGCAGGAGGTTGGCGGGGTTTGGCCCAGCGGTAGCCGCGCACGGCACGGCGCAGGTCTTCTTCCAAGTCCCGGCTGAGGCGACCGTTGCCGCGGCTGAGCAATTCTGCCACTTTATGCAAGTATAAAGAGCGCCATTGTCCACCCAAACCGGCCAGCAGTTGCACAAGGGCTTGCTGGGCCTGCTGAAAATCCGCGGCTCGGCTCAGATCCCGACCGGCCAGCACCTGTTCAATTCGCCAATCCAGCCACAGGGGAGCTTGACTGAGCAAGGTTTGAAACTCAGAAACAGGATGCTCTTGCAAAAACTCGTCGGCATCTTTGCCCTCGGGAAGGGTGAGAATGCGCAGCTCGATTTCTCCGCGCCGCGCTTGGTCTTCAATGGCTTCAATGGCCCGGTTGGCCGCGTTCAACCCGGCCCGATCCGCATCAAAGTTGAGAATCAGCCGCTTCGATTGGGTATAGCGCAGCAGGACTTTCACCTGGTGGGGCGTCAAAGCCGTGCCCATAGCGGCTACAGCGTGGGCAACTCCCGCCTGATGCAGGGCGATGACGTCAAAGTACCCTTCCACCACCAAGGCTTGGTCGGCCTTGGCAATGGCGTCGCGGGCAAAGTTAAGGCCGTAGACCACCTGGCTTTTGTTGAACAGCTCGGTTTCTGGAGAGTTCAGGTACTTGGGCTGCTCCTCTCCCAAGGCTCTGCCGGCAAAGCCGATCACCCGCCCCTGCAGGTCGAAGATGGGCAGCATGATGCGGTTGCGGAAGCGGTCGTAATGTCCGGATCCCTGTTGGCGGGGAACCAGCAAGCCGGCTTCTTCTAGAAGTTGGACCGGTTGGCGCTTTTGGTTGACCAGGTATTCGTAGAGCGAGTGCCAGCCGGGGGGAGCAAAGCCGATTTGAAATTTTTGCAAGGTTTCTTCCCTCAGGCGTCGGCTGTGCAGGTACTGGCGGGCCAGGGATCCTAGCTGGGAGCGGAGGGCGTGCTGGTAGAAATCGGCGGCCAGGGCCAAGATCTCCAGCAGCTTTTCCTGGCGGGAGAGTTGGCGCTCGTAGTCCTGGGAGAGGGATCCCCTGGGCTCCGGCACATGGTAGCGGCGGGCCAAGTGGCGCACCGCCTCGGCAAAGGAGAGGCGCTCCATCTGGCTGACAAAGCGGATGACATCTCCGCCCGCCCCGCAGGAGAAGCACTTGTAGATCTGCTTGCTGGGGCTGACCTGAAGACTGGGCTTGCGGTCATTGTGGAAAGGACAGAGGCCGACGAAATTCTTGCCCTGCTTGCGCAGCACCACCTTTTCCGCCACCACCTCGACGAGGTCGGCCTTCTGGCGCACCAGTTGAATGAACTCGGGGGGCAGACCGCTCATGGCCTTGGGGATCCTACACCCCATGGTACCTGCAGGGGACTTGACAGGCTGTCTTTTGACCTGACCTGACCTGCCGGAGATAATGGTCTGGCTTCAAAAGCTGGATTTTTCCATGAACGGTCTTTTGCAGATTGTTGAGAGGAAAATGCGGATTGTCAAACTCTTCTTGCTGCTTTTGCTGGTCGGCGCCGCCGTCTTTTGGGGCCCACAAGTGGCTTCTGCGGAACCGGATTTGGCTTTGGGAGCCAAGGTCTTTCAAGCCAAGTGTGTGGGCTGTCACTTGAACGGGCGCAACAGTTTGGTGGCAGCGAAAAACCTCTCTCTGGCGGCTCTTCATGAGTACCACGTGGATACCCCTGAGCTCATCCAGGCCCAGGTGCGCAACGGCAAAGGGGCCATGCCCGCTTTTGGCAAGCTTCTCAAGCCAGAAGAAATCGAAGCCGTGGCCGCCTACGTTCTAGACCGGGCTGAGCACAACTGGAGCAAAGGCTAATGGCCCAGGAGAGGACTCAAGATCTGACCCTGGCACCTCAGATGCCGCAGGAGCAGAGCTGTGGAGCACAGGGATCCCGCCGCAAAATCTTGTCGGTTGGGGTGGGGGCTCATGGTTTGGTGGCGGTGGGCATTTCTGCCCATGGGGTGGTGGCCATCGGCGTGGTGACCCACGGCATTCTCTCGATTGGCCTGGTGGCCATGGGCGCCCTCTCCTTTGGGCTGGTGTCGATGGGCTTGGCCAGCGCCGGCCTGGTGTCCATGGGCCTTTCCAGTTGGGGTCAGCACAGCATGAGCGTGACCGAATCCCACGGATCCCATCACCATCCTTAGGTTTTGTTGGCCGGATCCTGACCGGTTCTCTTTCCACCTAGCGTTGTTAAGGAGTATTTACAATGTTCAGTTGGCACAGTTACCTGGCCTTGGCCAAGAAATCTCTGCTGGCCCTGGGAATGAGCGTTGTGCCCCTTTCTTCTGCTTGGGCCCATGTGACCGTCCATCCCAAAGAGGCCCCGGCGGGCAGCGTTGCCAAGCTCACCTTCCGCGTGCCCCATGGCTGCGATGGCTCCCCGACCATTCGCCTGCGGGTGCAGATCCCGGAAGGGGCCACCTCGGTGAAGCCGATGGTGCACCCCCTCTGGAAAATTGAGACGGTGAAAAAGCCGCTGGATAAGCCCTACGAGTCCCACGGGAAGATGATCACCGAAACAGTGGCCGAGGTGATCTGGAGCGGCGGATCCCTGCCGGATGAGTTCATGGATGAGTTCAGCCTCAGCCTCAGGCTGCCGGATCGCCCCGGCGAGACTATCCCCATCCCGGTCATCCAGGAGTGTGAACAAGGCATGTACCGCTGGATCCAGGTGGCGCAGCCGGGGGAGGATCCCAAAAACCTGCCAGAGCCGGCGCCGCTGCTGAAGCTGACGGACAAAGGAGAGACCCACGGCCACGGACAGGGACACAGCCACGGCCATGGCGCTCGCTAGCCGGGTTGCCGCTGGAATCATGTCTTTTTTGCAAAAGGGGATCCTCTTCTGGATTCGGGTTGGTCTCCTGGGCACCCTGCTGTGGGTGGGCGGGATCCAGCCCGTTTTTGCCCATGCCAGCTTGCTCTCCACCTTTCCCGAAGATGGAGCGATGCTGCAGGAAGCGCCGGCGCAGGTGCGGCTGGTCTTCAATGAACCTGTGCAGCTCACGCAGCTCCAGGTTCTGGACGGCAACGGCCAGGTGCTGCCCCTGGAAAACTTGGTCGGCACGGGCAACGCACCGCAGGGGGATTTGCCGGCGGAGATCCCGGAAGGGGTTTACATCGTCAGTTGGCGGGCCATCTCTGCCGATTCCCATCCGGTGAGTGGTTCGTTTGCCTTTCAGGTGGGGACGGCGGATCCGGGGCTGTTGCAGGCGGCGAGGGCAGCCCAAGCGGGGGATCCCTTCTATTGGCCGCTGGTGGGAGTGCGCTGGGGGATCTACCTGGGCAGCCTGTTTGTGGTGGGCGTGCTGGGCTGGTGGCGGCTGGTGCGGGGGCGGTCGGGCGCTGCAGATGAAATAGAGCTCTCTGCCGAGGCCTGGGCTTTTGCGGCTGCCTGGCTCACCCTCAGCCTGACGCTGGTGGCTTTGAGTTTGCACCTGGCCCAGCTCTACCCCCACTTTGCCGGGCCGGAGCTGCTGAGCGTGCTGGCCTCTCCCTATGGTTGGGGCACGGGGCTGCGGCTGGTGGGGCTGGGGATCCTGATCTGGGCCTGCGAGGGCGGCCCTGGCTGGGCCAGCGGATTGGGGTCGATGGCGGTGATTGGCTCGTTTTTGCCCATCGGCCATGCCCTCACCAGCGAGTATCCAGCAGGGACGATGGCCCTCTTGGGGCTGCACCTGGCCGGCTCGGCTTTTTGGTTGGGGGGGTTGTGGGGGCTGGAGCGCCTGCTAAGCCATTCGCGCCAGCGGGACGGAGTCCTTGAGTTGACTCCCCCCGCAGTAGGCCTCATCCAGCGGTTTTCCGATGTGGCCACCTGGGCCGTGCCGGGGCTGGTGCTGGCAGGGGTGGGAATGGGGGGGATCCACCGCGGCTGGGACTGGGATCATCCCTACGGTCAGTACCTCTGGGCCAAGCTGCTGCTGGTGCTGATGATCCTAGGGTTGGCCGCCCACAACAAGTTGCGGCTGCTGCCGGCGCTGCGGTCGGGGGTCTGGGCGGCGGCTCGATCCCTGCGCCGGATCGTCCGCCTAGAGCTGGTGGGGCTCGTTCTGGTGCTGGCCTTGACCAGCTTCCTCGTGGCCCAGGCTCCCCCTGGCCCTGGGGTAGTCTCGTCCTGCCAGGAGAAATTGAGCTGGCCGGAAGGCAACTTGCACCTGAGGATTCTGCCCTGTCGTCTTGGGGAGAATGAAATTCGGGTTGAAGTGAAAGGGATCCCGGCCCAGGAGCTGACCCTTGGGTTCTCTCTGCCGGAACAGGGGATCCCCCCTTTACGCCGCACTGTGGCGCCGGCTGGGCCCGGCCAATTTGGGGTGGAGAATGTGCCCCTGGCCCTGGCGGGGGAATGGCAGATCGAGGTGAGACTGTTGGTCGGCGATTTTGAAGAACGGCGAGGCCAGATCGCGGTTTCTCTCCAGCCAGACTAAGACACCCGCCAACCGCCGAGCCAGGGGCTCTCCGCTCAAGGGGGCCGGCCTGTGGCAGAATCGAGCCAGCCTGCAAAACAGCAAAAGGCTGCGCTGCTCAGTTGACCGGCTTGGCTATGGAAGACAAAATCAGGGCGGGAACTGTGCTCAGGGGGCGCTACCGCATTCTCCATCCCCTCGGGGAAGGGGGATTTGGTGTGACCTACAAGGCGGTGGATCAAGACACCTTCGATAGCCCCTGCGTCGTCAAGCGCCTTCGCCCCCTCTCTACGGATCCCTACACGCTGGCCACGGCTCGCAAGCTTTTTGAGCGGGAAGCCAAGGTTCTCAACCAGCTCAATCACTTCGACCAAGTGCCCCGCCTGCTGGCCCACTTCGAGCAGGATCAGGATTTTTACTTGGTGCAAGAGTTTGTTGCCGGCCATGATCTCAGCCAGGAGCTGATCCCGGGCAAGCCGCTGGGCGAGGCCGAGGTTTTGCAACTGTTGCGGGATATTTTGGAGATCCTGCGCCATGTGCATGCCCACCAGATCATCCATCGGGATATCAAGCCGGCCAACCTGATGCGCCGCGATGCTGATGGCAAGTTGGTGTTGATCGACTTTGGGGCGGTGAAAGAGGTGGGACGGCTGGTCAGCCCTGCCCCCGGCCAGACCCAGTTGGCGACGGTGATCGGCTCGGTGGGCTACATAGCGCCGGAACAGCTCAACGGCAAGCCCCAGCCCTGCAGCGACCTTTACGCCGTGGGAGTTCTGGCTATCCAAGCCCTCACCGGTCGTCCCCCTCAGAAGATCCGGGATGATCCCCGCACCGGCCAGCTTATCTGGCGGGATCTGGTTCAGGTCAGCGAGGAGCTGGCGGAGATTTTGGATCGCATGATCTGTCCCCGCTGGCAAGAGCGCTTTCAGTCGGCGGCTGAGGTGCTGGAGGCGCTGCGGCCCCTGCTGCCCAGTCCTGACGAAGCTGTTCTGGCGGTGGATCAAGTTCTGGCAGCGCGCCTCTTGACCCGTGGACAGGAGAAAGCCCGCCAAGGGGATTTCCAGGGGGCAATTGCCGACTATACCCTGGCCATTCAATTGGATCCCCGCAACAGCCGCGCCTACAGCCAGCGGGGCAGCGCCCGCTACAAAAGTGGAGACTTGGCAGGGGCTATCGCAGACTACACCCAAGTTATTCAATTGGCAGGGGATGCCCGCGCCTATTTCAACCGGGGCATCGCCCGCTACCGGCTGGAGGACTACGAGGGGGCTGTTGCCGACTATACACAGGCTCTCCGCCTCAACCCGCAATGGGCGGTGGCCTACTACAACCGCGGCAATGCTTACCGGCAACTGA
The DNA here is from genome assembly GCF_047462375.1 of Synechococcus sp. H55.8. Lineage (NCBI taxonomy): Bacteria > Bacillati > Cyanobacteriota > Cyanophyceae > Synechococcales > Synechococcaceae > Synechococcus > Synechococcus sp. H55.8. Next base: position 22,828 of record NZ_JANSJC010000009.1, read on the forward strand.
ATCAGCAGCAGCAGGCCATTGAGGATTATTCGCGGGCCATTGAGCTCAACCCAGAGGATGTGCGGGCCTATTTCAACCGCGGCGTGGTGCGCGGCCATCTGGGAGATGCACAGGGGGCAGCAGCAGATTTTTCCGAGGTGATCAAACGGGATCCACAGGATGGAGAGGCTTATTTCAACCGGGGGGTGGCGCGGGCCCAGTTGCTGGATCTGCAGGGGGCTGTCGAGGACTACACCCAAGCGTTGCAGTTGGATCCTGGCCAGGGCAAAGCCTATTACCGGCGGGGCCTGGCCCGACAAGTGTTGGGGGATCCCCAGGGGGCTGTTGAAGATTTTTCTCAGGCCATAGCGCTGCGGGCTGCGGAAACGGGCGAACTTTCTGGGACAGAGGCGGCTGCCCAAGCAGATCTCTACTTGCAGCGGGCCATGGCCCACCTGAGCAACAACGCTCTGGAGCCGGCGCTGGCCGATTGTGAACAGGCCCTCGGCCTGGATCCCAAGCTGTCGCGGGCCTATCTCTGCCGGGGCTTGGCCCGTCAGGGGCTGGGGGATCCCGGCGGCGCCCTGGCAGACTTCAACCGTGCCCTGGAGCTGGATCCCCAGATGGCCAAAGCCTACCTCAATCGGGGCATTGCCCAGCTCGATTTGGGCAACGTCGCCGCGGCTCTGGCGGACTTGAGCCAGGCCATCGCTTTGGATCCCCAAGATGCCGGTGCCTACAGCAGCCGCGGGCGGGTTCATCGGCTGCTGGGGGATCTGCTGGCGGCCCTACAGGATTACACGGCTGCTCTGGAGCGGGATCCGCAAAACCCCCAGCTCTACTTCAACCGCGGCCAACTCCATGCGGAGCGGGAAGATTGGTCGGCAGCCTGTGAGGACTTCTCGCAGGTGTTGCAATGGGCGGCCCGGCCTGGGATCCCGCGCGGGTCGGAGCTCTTGGTGAATGCCCATCTGGGCCGCGGCATGGTGCGACAGCGGCTGGGGGACTGGCAGGGGGCGCTGGCCGATTTCGACCAAGCTCTGCAAGGAGATCCTCAATCAGGCTTGGCTTATTTCCATCGTGGCCAGGTGCGGGCTGCCCTGGGAGATGGGCCGGGGGCCATCCAAGACTACCACCAGGCTTTGGCGCTGGGGGCAACCGTGGCCGAAGCGGACATTCGCCGAGATCTGGCGCGGGTGCACGCTCAGACGGGGGATCTGCAGGCGGCCCTAGAGCAGTTGAACGAGGCGGTGCGCCTGCAGCCGCAGCGGCGGGATCTGCGCCAAGAGCGAGCCGAGCTCCATCGGCAATTGGGCCGGTGGCAGGAAGCAATTGCCGACTACGATGAGGTGTTGCGGCAGGATCCCCAAGACTGGACGGCTTGGTTAGGACGGGGCATGGCCCATCGGCAGATGGGCAACTTGGCTTCTGCCATTCAGGATCTCAGCCGGGTTTTGCAGCAGGATCCCGACCATAGGGAAGCGCTGTGGCAGCGGGGACAAACTCTGCTGCAGTTGGGCCAGAAGGAAGCGGCCCTGTCCGATCTCGACCGCCTGCTGCAAAGGGATCCCCACCACGGGATGGCCCGCCTGGCCCGCGGCTCCCTCTTGAAGGAGCTGGGGCACCCTGCGCAGGCCGAATCCGACTTTGACCAGCTCATCCAGGAAAAGGCCCAAGAGGGGGAACAGAAGCTCTCTCTGGAAGCCCACCTGCAGCGGGCCCAGGTTCGCCGCCTGCGCCACAACCTGGAGGGGGCGGTGGCCGATTTGGATCGGGCCTTGGAGCTGGCCGGCCCCGGGGCTCCGGAAGCGCTGGTCACGGCCGCCCTGCTGTACCGGGGCTTGTGTCACCAAGAGAGGGGGGATCTGGCCGGGGCGCTGGCGGATTTCACGGCGCTGATCCAGCAGCAGCCGCAGTCTTCTCAAGGATTTGCCCTGCGGGCAAGGGTGCATCTGGCTTTGGAAGACAAACAGGGGGCGTTGGCGGATCTCGACCAAGCCCTGGGTCTCAACCGGGACTGGGGAGTGGCCGATGCGGCCCTGACCTACCGTCAACGGGGGGATCTGCATCGGCAGGCCAATCGCCCTGAGCTGGCCATTGCCGACTACACGCAGGCCCTGGCCTTGAACCCACAGGAGCGCACTGCTTTGCTCTGCCGAGCTCTCTTGTGGGATCGCGCAGGGCAGACGGACAAAGCTCTGGCAGACTACACTCAACTGCTGCAACTGGAGCTGGATCCCCAAGAGCGCGTCTGGGTCTTGAACAACCGCGGCTGGGCTTGCGCCCAACAGGGGGATTTCTCGGCGGCCATCCGCGACTACACCCAAGCCATCGAGATCGACCCCTGCCACCTCAACGCTCACTACAACCGCGCCCTGGCCCGGGCTGCCTCTGGGGATTGGCAGGGGGCCTGCCAGGATTTCCAGGCTGCCCTCCAGATCCAGGAGTACCAAGGTCGGCTTTTGGAAGAGGCCAGTCTCCCCTTCTAGGGATCCACTCAAGCCTCCTCCGCACCTTCTCCTGTCTCCGGTCGCAGCAGCGGGAAGGCGATGACATCACGGATGCTAGGGGCGTCGCACAGCAGCATCGCCAGACGGTCGATGCCGATGCCCAGGCCGCCGGTGGGAGGAAGGCCGTACTCCAGGGCGGTGAGGAAGTCCTCGTCGAGAAAGTGGGCCTCTTCGTCTCCGGCTGCCTTCAGGGCCGCCTGGGCCTCCAGCCGCTGCCGTTGGTCTACCGGGTCGGTCAGCTCCGAGTAGGCGTTGGCCGTCTCTCGCCCGACGATAAACAGCTCAAAGCGCTCCGCCAACCCCGGCTTGCTGCGGTGGGGCTTGGTGAGCGGACATACCTCCAGGGGATAGTCCAGAACAAAAGTCGGCTGGCGCAGACGGCTTTCGCAGCAGTGCTCGAAGGCTTTGACCAGCAGCTTGCCAGGGGAGTCCTGGGGGGAGAGATCGGGGATCCCCTGCTCGGCCAGGGCGGGCAAGAGCTCGGCGGTGGATCCCTTTTCCACGTCGATGAAGATGCCGGTGGCCTCTTCCACCAACTCCTGTATCGTCACCCGCCGCCAGGGTGGGGTGAGGTCGATGGCTTCCCCTTGGTAAGTAATTTGCAGGGATCCCCGTACCGCCAGGGCGGCGTTGCAGACCAGGGTTTCGGTCAGCTCCATCATGGTGTGGTAGTCGGCAAAGGCTTGATAGGCCTCTAGCGAGGTGAACTCCGGGTTGTGGCGGGTGGAGATGCCTTCGTTGCGAAAGACCCGCCCAATTTCGTACACCCGCTCGATCCCGCCCACCACCAGCCGCTTCAGGTGTAGCTCGGTGGCGATGCGCAAGTAGAGATCCAGATCCAGGGCGTTGTGGTGGGTGATGAAAGGCCGCGCCTCCGCCCCGCCGGGGATCACCTGCAACACCGGCGTCTCGATCTCCACAAAGCCCTGCTCCTCCAGGGTCTGCCGCAGGGAGCGGACGATCTTGGCCCGGTCGAGCAAGGTTTGCTTCACCTCGGGGTTGACGATGAGATCGACGTAGCGCTGGCGGTAGCGTTTCTCCACATCCCGTAGGCCGTGCCACTTGTCGGGCAGGGGCAGCAGCGCCTTGGTCAGCACCTGGTACTCGTCCACCCGCACCGACAACTCGCCTTTTTCGGTGCGCTTGAGACAGCCCTTGGCTCCCAGCCAGTCGCCCACGTCGAGGAGCTTGTCCAGGTTCTTGAAAGCCAGCTCTCCCATGTGCTCCGTCAGCCGTTGCTTTTCTAGGTAGAGCTGGATGGTGCCGGAGCGATCCTGAAGGGTAAAAAAGGCCAGTTTGCCCATGACCCGCCGCGCCCGGATCCGTCCGGCCACGGCCACCTGCACATCCTCCCGCTCGGCGCCGGGCTCGAGATCGGCAAATTGGGCCTGCAACTCGGCGGCCAGGTGGGTAACCGGGAAAGAATAGGCATAGGGCAGGATCCCTTGCTCCTGCAGGTGGCGGGCTTTCTCGAGACGGGCGGCCCGTTGGGCGGCTTCACTGCTGCTGGGGAGAGTGGACATAGGAGTAAAGGGAATAGAGGATTTCAGGAACGGACGGGATCCTTTTTTTACTCTTCCGGCGGCGCGATCCCGTGGGAACGCAGCAGCTCCAAAAGTCTTTCGGCCCGTTGGCGTTCTCTTTCGGCCCGCTGCTGCTCTAGGGCGGCCTTTTCCTCGCCGGTGGGCAAAACTTGGCCCTCTCGGTCACACCAGCGCAGCCATTCCGTGTTGACGCCCTCGAAGGATCCCTGCCAGAGGGTCAAGCCCAGGCCAATCTCCTCCAGCCAAGTGGAATCGAAGGGAACCAGCTCTCCCCCCCGCCGCTGAAAAAGAACCAGCGGGGATCCCTGTAACTCCCGCAGTTGCCGCAAAGGATCGTAAACCCCGTAGTAGGCCACCCCAGCGCGGGCATAGTCCCTGAGTTTGCGACCCAGCTCTTCCCCCTCGCGGTTGGAGACAATCTCAATGACCACGTCGGGGGGCTTGCCCATCTCCCAGACGAAGTAGGTGCGATCTTCCTTGCGCTCGAAGCTGGCGGGGGGAGCCACCTCCAGGCTGAGCATGACATCGGGCACCAGCGGCGGCAGCTTGAGGGCGTAGAACAGGCCGACGTTGGCCGTGGCCAAGAAGGGGATCGGCTCGCCGCTGTCTTTGGCCCTGGGTTGAAAGGAAGCGTAGAGGGCGCTGGTGAGCAGGCGCTGCAGCTTCTCTGAGTAGATGCTATCCACAGGCTGGTCGTCCTCGATTGTCAGGTCGCTGACATCCGGTGGCGGCGGCGGTGGAAACTCCGCTGCTGGTGTCGAGGGCTTGAGGGGGCTAGAAGGTGCAGAAACCATGATGCCGGGATCCCTTGCAGGGTTGCTAGGGGCTGCTCGGTTGTTTGTCGATCAGCCGATATGAAACCATCTCGAGGGTAGCAAAGGCTGCTGGGAAAAGGGTGACCAGAAAGCTTCTCCAATCCCACGCCAGAGATAGAAGCCCAACCCTGGGCTTGCCTCCTTGAGCAGAGCAAGAGACAAAAAATCCTGCCAGACCTCCTCAGCTTTGGCCGGATCCCTTTTGGAGAGCAGCTAGCGCTCTGCTTGGGCGTTCAAGCGGGAGACGATCAGGTACACCACGAAGATAAACAGGGCCACCAACGCCATAGGTCGATCCTTGGTCAGTATCTTTCGCCAGTGTCTGTAGGATAGGGTGCCCACCCGAGCAGGGATCGAGTCGCTGTCCTTGCATTAAACTTTACTATATAACGCTATAGATATGAATGACATTTGCCCGCAGGTTGGTTCTCGGCGGAAGATCGACTGCCGAGCTGGGCCAGTTGGGGATCCCCTCTCACTGGGTAGGCTCGGAGCTGGGCAGAGCCACCAGCAGGGCCTCCAGCAGCCGCTGCACCCGGCTGAGGCGCAGGCCAGCGTCGGCCAAAACAGGGCTGTTGGGGATGATGGCGTGGCGGAACCCCAGCTTGGCGGCTTCCTTGAGGCGCTGCTCCAACTGCGGCACCGGGCGCACCTGTCCCCCCAGGCCCACCTCGCCAATCAAGACCGTAAAGGGATCCACCTGGCGATCCCGGAAGCTGGCGGCCACGGCCACCGCCACCCCCAAGTCGGCAGCCGGCTCGGCCACCTGGATGCCGCCGGCGGAGGCGATGTAGGCGTCGTATTTGGAAAGCGGGATCCCCACCCGTTTTTCCAGCACCGCCAAGATCTGCAGAAAGCGGTTGGGCTCGATGCCGGTGGCGGTGCGGCGGGGGGAGCTGTAGCTGGTGGGGCTGACCAGGGCCTGCACCTCGACCACCAAAGGGCGGGTGCCCTCACAGGCGACGATGGTGGCTGTTCCTGGCGTGGCCTGATCCCGGCTGCTCAAAAAAAGCTGCGAGGGGTTGTCTACTTCCACCAAGCCAGAGGCAGTCATCTCGAAAACGCCGATTTCCTGGGCTGCCCCAAAGCGGTTCTTGACGGCGCGCAGCAGGCGGTGGCTCTGAAAGCGATCCCCCTCGAAGTACAAGACGGTGTCCACTAAGTGCTCCAGCACCTTGGGCCCGGCCAGGGATCCATCTTTGGTGACATGGCCAACGATGAGCAGGGCCACCCCCAGTTTTTTGGCCACCCGCATCAAGAGGCCGGCACATTCCCGCACCTGGGAGACGGATCCCGGCGCTGAGCTAAGCTGCCCCCAGAAGATGGCCTGAATGCTGTCAATGATGGTCACCTGCGGCTGCAGAGCCTGGATCTCGGCCAGAATGGCCTCCAGCTCGGTCTCGGCCAATAGGTAGAGCTGCTCGCTTTCTATCCCCAGCCCCTCCGTCCCGCCGAGGCGATCTGCACGCAGCTTAATCTGCTGGGCCGATTCCTCCCCCGACACGTACAAGACAGGCCCGCCCTTGGCCAGATGAGCGGCAGTCTGCAGCAGCAGAGTGCTTTTGCCAATGCCCGGATCGCCGCCGATCAACACCAGGGATCCCGGTACAATGCCGCCCCCCAACACGCGGTCGAACTCGCCAAAGCCCGAGGAAAGGCGGGGGTGGCGATCCGAGTGCACCTGAGCGAGAGGAAGGGCTGCCTGGGGGATCCCGCTGCCGCGGCTGCGCGGGGGGACAAGACGCTGGGGTGACCCAGACTTGGGAGAGGGGGTGAGAACCACCTCCGTCAGGGTATTCCAGGCGCCACAGTTGTCGCAGCGGCCCAAAAACTTGGGATAGCGCTCGCCGCACTGGCTACACTCCCAGACGGTTTTGGCCTTGGCCATGAGCAGGGATCCCGCCTCTTTCTCAGGATACAAAGACTCGATCCCGCTGGCGCAATCAGGATCTCCGCAAGGGCTCCGACCGGCTGCCGCTAACTGTGGGGCACAGGAACGGCAGGAATGGGCACCTCCGGCAAGACTAGGGATCCGCACTGGGCGTGGTGGCGCAGCAGATGGTCACAGAGCACCAAAGCCACCATCGCCTCCACCATCGGCACCGCCCGCGGCAGCACACAGGGATCGTGGCGCCCCCGCGCCGCCAAGACCGTCTCCTGCCCGTCGAGGGTGACCGTGCTTTGGGGCTGGCGAATGGTGGCGGTGGGCTTGAAGGCCACCCGCAGGACGATATCTTCCCCGTTGCTGATGCCCCCCTGGATGCCGCCGGAGCGGTTGCTGCGGGTGCGCCAGCCGCTGGGGGTCATGTAAAACTCATCGTTGTGCTGCTTGCCCGTCAGGTAGGTGCCGGCAAACCCCGACCCAATCTCAAACCCCTTGCTGGCCGGCAGCGACATCACCGCCTTGGCCAGGTCGGCTTCTAGTTTGTCAAACACGGGGCAGCCCAGCCCGCGGGGCACATTGCGGGCCACGCACTCCACCACTCCCCCGAGAGAATCCCCTTCCCGCGCCGCTGCTTCGATTTTCTCAATCATTGCCGCCGCCGCTTCTGGGTCGGGGCAGCGGACAATGTTGGCTTCCACCTGCTCGGCTGTTACTGAGCTGGGATCCACCTGCGCCTCCACGTCTTTGACCCGCTGCACATAGGCCAGGATCTCCACCCCTGCCGCCAGACGCAGGATCTTCTTGGCAATGGCCCCGGCGGCCACCCGGCCAATGGTCTCCCGCGCCGAGGCCCGTCCTCCCCCCTGCCAGTTGCGGATGCCGTACTTGGCCTGGTAGGTGGCATCAGCATGGGAAGGGCGAAAGGTGGTGGCCATTTCGCGGTAGTCCTGGGGGCGGGCATCCTGGTTGCGCACCAGGATGTGGATGGGTGTGCCCAGCGTAAAGCCCTGGAAAACCCCGGAGAGGATCTCGCAGCGATCCGCCTCCTGGCGCGGCGTGGTGATGGAGCTCTGGCCAGGGCGGCGCCGATCCAGCTCCGCCTGGATGTCGGCCTCGCTCAAGGGCAGCCGCGGTGGGCAGCCGTCCACCACCACCCCCACCGCCCCCCCGTGGGACTCACCGTAGGTGGTGACGCAAAACAAGACGCCGAAGGAGTTGCCGTTGGCCATGGGATCCCTGGGTTGCCAAGAGGTAGAGAAGCTGCCCGCTCCGTTTGCGCTAGCAGGACAGAGTCCTTGGAGGCCTGAGCGAGCTCTAGGGTTGGGGATAAAAAGCCCCCAAGCGACTGTTTTCTATTCTGCACCAGGGAACTGCCGAGCAGCGCGGTGCAACTGACGGCAGCCGGCGATCCCCCGCAACACCAGGTGGGGATCCCAGTGCAGTTCCCTGTCCAGGGGGCGCAGGTGGGCGTAGAGCAGCTCGCCATCGCCGCCGGTTACTAGCAGGGGCCCCTGGGGAAAGCGGCGCCGCCAGTCGGCGATGAAGTCCTGCAAGCCGGCCAGCAGGGTGTGGAGAATGCCGCTGCGGATGGCAGCCCCAGTGTCCCTGGCCCAGCGGGGGGGCAAGGGATCCGCTGCCTCCCACTCCACTTTGGGCAGGCGGGCGGTGTGGTCGGCCAGTGCCTGTGCCTGCAGCCCTAGGCCGGGCAGGATCGCCCCTCCCAGCAGGGATCCCTCCGGGTCAGCCCCCGTCAGGGTTAGGGCGGTGCCGGCGTCGATGACCAGACAGGGCCAGCCGTAGTGGATGCCGGCAGCCCAGACGGCCAGCGCCCGATCCAGCCCCAGGCCGGGGTAGGGATCCCGCAGCGGCACCTGGGAGAGTCCAAGGCAATGCACCCACGGGGATCCCGGCGGCAAAGGGGCAGAGCCAACGGCAGCCAGCCACAGCTCCGTCTCTTCCGGCCAGGACAAGGGCCGGTGGGCAGGGAACTGTTCCACCTTGACCAAGGTCTCCCCCACAAACCAGCCCCAGCGCACGTGGGTGTTGCCCAGCACCGCCGCCAGCCACCGGTCGGGTTGGGCCTCAAAACTCATGCAGCAGCTCCGCCTCCACGCGAAACAGCTCCACTGGCTGATCCGCAGGGATCCCGGCCAACCTTTTGGCGGTGGAAAGCTGCCATTCCGTTGTCAGGGCTTCTCCGGGCAGCAACACCGCCCCCCGCGTGCCCGTGCGAATGAACAGGCCCATGCGGGTGGGATCCACCTGCTCCAGCGAGGGGATGGGCACCACCCGTCGCACGATGGCCACCTGGATGGACGCCGACTCCAGCTCCCCAGGTCGCAGGGGCGGATAGCGCCAGTCGCGGGTAACAGCCCCCACCGCTGCCCGGATGGTGGCCCTGGCCAGATCCTCGCCGCCGGGATCCAAGCTGCCCCAACAGCCGCGGGGCCGCCCCTCCCTGGTCACCGTAACAAAAACTCCCGCCGGGCGCCGCCAGTGGGGCGGGATCTCTTCTGGGGCGGGCAGCACCTGGCCAGTGGCGAAGTAGTGGGCGATGGCCTGCCGCGCCAGGGCCGGCAGCGTCTCAGGAAGGGGTGGCGGCTGGCCGGGAGCGGGGATCCCTGTCCCCTTCGCCTCTTCCTCCCTGGGGTCGACCAAGGCGCCTGCCCAGAAAGTCGTGGCCGGGGACGGGATCCCGCCAACGCGCCCGGAAACCTCTGGCTGGGATCCAACCAGCAGCACTAGCCCCGCCCCCAGAAACAAGGTCAGTAGGCCGAGCAGGCGAACGGCAAAGGTGGACATGGGCAGGGATCCCCTTGGCAAGGGAGAGAGGGTTGGCAACCCAACTCTAGGCTAGGCTACGCCCCCGCTGCTGCAGGTACTGGAAAACGGTGTTCAAGTCCTTGTCGCCCCGCCCGGAGCAATTGACCACCACCCGCTGCTGGGGGCCAAGCTGCGGCGCCAAAGTCTTCAGGTAGGCCAGGGCATGGGCTGTCTCCAGGGCGGGGATGATCCCCTCCAGGCGCGACAGCAGCAGCAGCGCTTCCACCGCCTCGTCGTCGGTAACCGCGTAGTACTCGGCCCGCCCAATCTCTTTTAGGTAGCTGTGCTCCGGCCCTACGCCAGGGTAATCCAGGCCGGCGCTGATGGAATGGGCCTCCTGCACCTGGCCTTCTTCATCTTGCAACAGGTAGCTCATGGCCCCGTGCAAGACCCCAATGCGACCGCGGCTGAGGGTGGCGGCGTGGCGGGATGTGTGCAAACCCTCCCCGGCAGCCTCAATACCGATGAGCCGCACCTGAGGATCGCGGATAAACTCGTTGAACAGGCCCAGGGCATTGGAGCCGCCGCCCACACAGGCCAGCAACACGTCCGGCAACCCTCCCCATTTCTCCTGACACTGCTGCCGCGTCTCCTGGCCAATGACATCGTGAAAGGCCCGCACCAGCTTCGGGTAGGGGTGGGGCCCGGCCACCGTGCCAATGACGTAGTGGGTGGTCTCCACATGGGTTACCCAGTCGCGGATGGCCTCGGAGAGGGCATCTTTGAGGGTGGCCGTGCCGGCTTCCACCCCGCGCACCTCAGCGCCCAACAGGCGCATCCGCTGCACGTTGGGGGCCTGCCGCTCCATGTCCAGCGCCCCCATGTAGATGACGCATTCCAGGCCGAAGCGGGCGCACACCGTTGCCGTGGCCACCCCATGTTGGCCGGCGCCGGTCTCGGCGATGATCCGCCGCTTGCCCATGCGCACCGCCAGCAGCACTTGGCCGAGGGCGTTGTTGATCTTGTGGGCGCCGGTGTGGTTGAGGTCTTCCCGTTTGAGGTAGATCTGGGGGCCGCCGTAGTGTTCGGTAAGCCGCTGGGCAAAGTAAAGCGGGCTGGGCCGCCCGACAAAATCCCGCAACAAGCTGTGCAACTCGGCGCGAAACTCGGGATCCTGCCAGTGCCGCTCAAAGGCTTCCTCCAGCTCCGTCAGGGCGCTCATCAGGGTTTCCGGTACAAAGCGGCCCCCAAACGGCCCAAACCGGCCCTGGGGATCCGGGCGCACCTGCGGGTCAAGGGGATCCCAAGCAACAGCGTGGGCAGCAGCAAGAGGAGTTGAGGTCATGGCAAATCTGTTGGTGCGGGCTGGGCAGCCGGCAATAGGAGACAGTCCTCCCTATTTTACAAAAGTCGGAAACGCGGGAAGGCGACTATTTGCCGCCCTAGAGGGTGGGATCCCGCCAAAACCGGCTTTGAATAGGGGACTTCCAGGGATCTTTAGGATGAGGCCGTCTGATTTTGGGGAGCGGCCTTTATGGACAAGCATCTGCAAGAGTTGCTCCAGCAAGAAGATCAAAAGCGCATAGACGAAGAACTACGCCGCACCTATGCCCTTTCTCAAAAGTCTCAGGGAGTGGCAATCTTTTTGTCGTTATTGCTGGCTTTTGCAGCCTACATTTATACGCGGCGATGGAAAGCGCTGATGGTCTTTTTGGGGTGGTGCATTTTTATTGGCGTGTTGTTTGGCGACGGAGAAGAAGGAGAAGTTTCTCTCCCTGGACTTTTTCTGGCCTCCACCTGGGCAGCAGTGGACAACTGCGCCGCTATCCAGCGAGCTAGAGAAAAAATTGAACTGCTGCGCTCCGGGCAAAACCTCGATAGCGACCGGCGGAGTTAATCGACATCAAATCAACAAGCTGGAAACCCTATCCTTCTCCCCTCTCCCTGTGGGAGAGGGGTTGGGGGTGAGGGATCCCTTTGCCAGCAGCAGTTTAGAAAAAAGGAGCCTAGAATGGCCGCAGATCCGAAAAACTCGAAACCATGAGATCTGCTGCTTGCTTAGCCTGTCTGCTCGCCGCTCTCTTTGTGGGAAAAGGGATCCCGGCTCTGGCCTCACCCGCTCTTTTGGTACTGGCCCAGTCAAGTTTTCAGCCCTACATCAATGCCCGCTTTGGCTATCGCCTCGACTATCCGGCCGATTTTGTCCCCCAAGGGGAATCCGATAGCGGCGACGGTCAGGTGTTTGTCGGCGAAGAGGGGGCTGAGCTCCGCGTTTGGGGTGGGTACAATATTTTTCAAGCAACGCCCGCCAGCGCCCTGCAAGAGGAGTTGCAGCGCAGCCGAGAAAGCGGACGCCGGGTTACCTATCAAGTTGCCGGTCGGGATTTTTTCGTGGTCTCCGGCTACGAGCCAGGCAGCTTGCGGATTTTCTATCTCAAAAAGCTTGTCCGCCCCTCTCTAGAGGCTGGCTTTGAATTGGTCTATCCGGCCAGCCGGCGCGAGCGCTACGACCGGGATGTGGAAGCCATAGCCCGCTCCCTGCGCTTTGGGGATCCCTGACCCAGGCCCCAGTTGGGGCATGATCATAGGGATCCCTGGCAAAACCCAATGGCCGAGAGACCGCTGGACAGTTGGCTGCGGGAACGCATGCAAGCCGTTGGCCTTTCCTCATGGCAGGCCTTGCAAGCTCAAGCAGGGATCAGCCGCCGCGCCCTCGATCAGGTGCGCCAAGGGCGGTGGGGATCCCTGCGCCTGGAGCAACTGCAAAAGTTGGCTGCCGCTCTCCGGTGGGATGTGGGATCCCTGCTTGGCGGCGGAAGGGGCTCTGACAATGCAGAGGCAATCTTCTCCCTGCTGCAGCCGCTGCTGACCAGCTACCCCACCGTCCGCGAGATTGCCCGGCGCAAGCCGGATTGGCCGGCCCAGAACGTGACGGCTCTGTTCCGGTCGCTGGATGCCCTGCTGCAGCAGTGGGGGTATGAAGCCATCGGCAGCCCTCTTGAATCTGTCCCCTTCGACCCGCAACTGCACCAGCCGGATCAGCCGGACATTCGGCCTGGGGATCCTGTCTATATCCGCTTTGTCGGCTACCGCTGCGGCCAACGCATTCTTTGCCCGGCCAAAGTTAGTCGCTCCCTGCCCGGAGGATTGAGCTGATGGCACCCGTCCCCAAAGCGACGCTGGCTATTGATTTTGGCACCAGCAATACGGTTGTGGCGGTTTGGGATCTTGGACAAGAAGCGCCCCGCCTGCTCAGCCTTCCCGGCCTCTCCCGCCCCGGTTACGCGGCCATTCCCAGCCTGGTCTACGTCAAGGGAAAAGGCCAACTCCTGGTGGGAGAAACCGTGCGCGCCGGGCGCTGGGGGGCAGTGGATCCGCAGCGCTTGTTTCAGGGCTTCAAGCGGGATCTGGTGGCGGAGTTTGTGCCCCCGCCGCGAGTTCTGGATGGGGAGCGCTACGATGCCGAGAGGGTGGCCCAGGCTTTTTTGCAGGCGGTGATGGAAGCCATCCAACAAGAGTACCCGCAGCCGCAACAGGTGGTGTTTACAGCTCCCGTCGGCTCTTTTGAGCGCTACTTAAACTGGCTGCGGAGGGTGGCCGGGGATCCCATTCAGATTGTGGACGAGGCCACTGCTGCTGCCCTGGGCTATGCGGTTGGCCAGCCGGGATCCCTTGTGCTGGTGGTGGATTTCGGTGGCGGCACCTTGGATCTCAGCCTGGTGCGCACCCTTCCCCCTCAGCCGGGCGACCCTGTCCTCAAGGCGGAGGTGATTGCCAAGGCCGACGCCTACGTGGGCGGATTGGACATCGACATCTGGATTGCCGAATACCTGCTGGGGCAACTGGGGCTGAGCCGGCAGCAGCTGGGAGCCCTGAGCTGGATTACCCTTCTGGAGCAGGCAGAACAGCTCAAGATCGCCCTTTCTGCCCAGCCCAAGGCGGTGGGCAGTTGGTTTGACGACGAAGCCCTAACTGCCTATGAGCTGCAGTTGGATCGGCAGGTGCTGGAGGAGATTCTAGAAACCCACCAGCTCTTGGATCAAATCCGCCAGTGCCTAGACGATGTGCTTCTCACTGCCCAGGCCAGGGGAGTGGGCAAAGGCCAAATTGAGCAGGTGCTCCTGGTGGGAGGCAGCTCCCAACTGCCGGCAGTCCAAGAGCTGCTCCGCTCCTACTTTGGCAAAAAGAAAGTCCGCTGCGAACGCCCCTTCGACGCTGTGGCCTTGGGCGCCCTGCAGGTGGGCCGCCAAGTTAAGCTGGAGGATCGCCTGCACCACAGCTACGCCATCCGCCTCTGGGATCCCTTGCAAAAAAGCTATATCTACTACCCTCTGTTTGAGCGGGGCAGCCCCTACCCCTGCCGACGCTCCGAGCCCTTGATCTTGCAGGTGGCCAACGACGGGCAAACCGAAATTCGCCTCGATGTGGGAGAAGTGGCTCAGGTGGCCCAGGCCGAGGTGGTTTACGACGAGCTGGGGCGCATGAGCAGCCGCCAACTCACTCGACAAACCGATTTTCGATCCCTGGCCCCTGGCGCCGAGCCGGCTTGTCTGGCCCGCCTGCAACCCCCAGGCCGGGCAGGAGAAGATCGCCTCAAGGTGGAATTTGCCGTCGATGCCTCGCGGCGGCTGCTGGCCACTATCTTCGACTTGCAAACCCAGCAACTTTTGGTAGAAGCCCAGCCCGTAGCCACCCTGAGTTAGAGAGAGAAAGGCACTCAGCCTCTTGTCGCACCGAAACCCAAACGGCGCTATCTGGCCCTCCTCCCCTCTCCCTCAGGGAGAGGGGCTGGGGATGAGGGATGCCTCAGGGAGAGGGGCCGGGGGTGAGGGTAAATTTGAAACGACCATAACCCGATCGATTGGATGGGGATTTGATTGGGCCTAGCTTGAGCAATTCAGTATTTGAGAAAAAGCCTTGTTTTCGCCACCACCTCCCTCTTTTGCCCGTCCCCCCCTAGACTTTATCCCGCCGGCCTACAAGCCCTGGGTGCTGCGGCTTGTCCACGGGATCCTGCCGCTGCTGTTGCGGCTGAGGGTGCGGCCCTGGCTTCCTTCCGGCATTGCCAAAATCGAGGCTAGGGGCGTGCAGACCCTGGCGCAGCTCTACCACCAGTTTCAGGCGGGCCAGATCCGGCTGATCCTCGCTTTCCGCCATGTGGAGGTGGATGATCCCCTGGTGGGCCTCTACGTGCTCTCTCGCCTGGTGCCGCAGGCTGCCCGTCGCCAAGGGATCCCCCTCCGCAAACCCATTCACGCCCATTTTCTCTACGACCGGGGCATGCCTCTTTGGGGTGGCGAGTGGCTAGGGTGGCTTCTGTCTCGCCTGGGCGGGATCCCTGTGCATCGGGGACGGCGGGTGGATCGGCTGGCGCTGGCGGCGGCGCGGCGCCTACTGCTGGACGGCCCATTTCCTTTTGGGATCGCCCCGGAAGGGGCCACCAATGGCCACAGCGAGCGGGTCAATCCTCTGGAGCCGGGAACGGCGCAACTGGCCTTTTGGTGCGCCGAAGACCTGGCCAAAGCCGGTCGTTCGGAAAAGGTGGTTGTGGTGCCCATCGGGATCCAATATCGCTACCTAAAGCCCTCTTGGAAAAAGCTGGAGCGCCTGCTAAGCCACCTCGAGCGCCTCAGTGGCCTGACGCCGCCGGCGGATCCCAAGCCTTCCGCAAACCGCCACTGTGCTCAGCGGATCTGTGGCCTGGCCCACCACCTGCTGGCCCAGATGGAAACGTTTTACGGCCTTCCCCCTCTTCCTTCTGGGGTGCCTTTCAACGCCCGCCTGGAGCGGCTGCTCCACACGGCGCTGCAGACGGCCGAGACCT
Organism: Synechococcus sp. H55.8; assembly: GCF_047462375.1. Taxonomy (NCBI): domain Bacteria; kingdom Bacillati; phylum Cyanobacteriota; class Cyanophyceae; order Synechococcales; family Synechococcaceae; genus Synechococcus; species Synechococcus sp. H55.8. The sequence goes on from NZ_JANSJC010000009.1 coordinate 38,148, forward strand.
ACTTTGGCCTATCTCCCCAAGGGGACTGGAACAGCCGTTGCCGCCGCATCGAAGAAGCCGCCTGGACCCAGATCTACCGAGAAGAATTGCGGCATCCCGGATCCCTGGCCCCGCTGCAGCGGGGGTTGCTCAACTGGAAAGCCCAGCAGGCCACCCTCTACCTGCAGCACATGCGCCTGGTGGAAAGCTGCGTAGCCGTGCAGGAAGAGTACTTGCTGAGCAAGCCTTCTTTTGAGCGGCTGGCAGAAAGTGCCCTGATCCTGTTTGATGTCTTGGCCCGCCTGCGCGGCGATCCCTACCCGGCCCGGCCTCGCCTGGGTTGGCGAGAAGTTCAAGTTACGGTGGGGGATCCCATCTGGGTGAGCCAGCGATGGGAACGCCAGTACCGCCAAGGCCGCCAGGAAGCCAGACAGGCAGTAGCCGAGCTAACTCAAGATTTGCAACTTGCTCTCGAGCGCATGATCTCTTGAAGCAGCAATATGCCTGGCTGGCACAGTTGCCTGTGGTAGGGATGCGGAGCCCTTTCTCCCGCTCCCCTCTCCCAGAGGGAGAGGGGCTGGGGGTGAGGGCGGATCCCCCTGGGAGAGCCGACTTTAGTCGGAGGAGTGTCAAGACCATCTATAAGCAATGGCTAGGCCAGTTGCTCCTTTGACGTAGTCAATGTCTTCGCGGAACTTTTTGAGCTCCTGCTTTTAGATTGCATAGGCAGCATCAAGGGCGGTGGTAGGGGAGCCGAGACGCTTTGGAAGTTTCCCTTTCCCAAAAGCAAGAAGACTCAACCTCGGTCGGGTGCTGCCCCAGCTTTTGGGAAGACAGCAGGGGGGATAGAAACAGCCGTTGCGCCAAGGTCTGCCCAAAAAGCAAGGGATCCCTAGAGAAGGGATCCCTCTTCTAAGACCAATTGAGACTAGAACAAATTAGTCGCGCTCAATGTACAAAAAGAGCACGGCCATGGTTACTGCCGGAAGCAGCCAACCGACAATGGGGACGAAAATCCAAGGAAGATAAGCAGCAGCGTAAGAACCGGTCATGGTTTTGCTCCTCTCCAGTGTCTTGACAAGCTTGACAACTAATTCACCAACCCTCGAAAGATGGCGTCGATCCCGGCAAAGTTCTCCAACAGGAAGTAGGCAGCAAAGACGCCACCCATGCCTCCCAAGAAAAATCCTGCCGTCAGATCCCCCCAGCCACGCGCCGTAGATAGAGGATTGGCTCCCGGCGTTTCCGGCTTGTTTCCAAAGGTAACACTGCCATACGCAGACATGCAGGCGGTTCCCAGCAACACAATCACCATGGCCGTGACCAGCCCACCCAAATTGGCCGCCTCAGGATAGTCGCGCAGCGGGCCCACCACGATTTCCGGCCCCACCAAGAAATAGCCATGCGCCAACCCAATCTCCAGCCCCCGCAACAGCGGCGATAGGCCAGGACGGTTGATGGGGAGATTGTTGATAAACAGACGGGTGACAGGAGAATCGCTAATAGGCGTCGAAAGATGCCCCTCGCAGGGATCGTCGTTAAAGGTGCGAATGTAATCCATGTCCGAAGGTCCTGCCTGGAATTTTGCGACTCATTCTACGAGGCTTAAGTTACGCTCTCGGCAACCCATACTCGGATCGTTAAAAAAGTTCACGCTCGCTTAACACAGAGATAGCTCCTCAGTTTGAGACTTTTCCCCGGCGCTCCACGCTGCTTCCGGGCTCTGACCCACCAGCAAACGCGAACCCCCCTGCGCAACTTACGGGGGGAGAAAAGAAAGGCTTAGACTCACCGGCTGGTGGTGAAGAACGAACGGCTTCACCTTGACCTTAAATTATCCTGAATTGCGGGGCTTTGGAACTCTTGTAGCCCCCTTCGTCGTCTCATGAGTCTGGGCAAGCGTTCTGCCCCCGTTCTCTTCCCAGCCTTTCACCCCATTGGCTGGCCTAGAAGTTTGATATCCTATCGGGGGGCTGCTGTTGAAGGTAGCGGCACTTGCCCTTCTTCCCCTGTGAGGCCGTTCGCGCAGGCGCGACGGAGTTCTGTATGCAAGCAACCCTCTCCATGACCGGTTCACTCCCTCAAACTAGGGAAGCCTCTCCCCTTCTGGAGACCCTGTTGGTGGTGGATGACGAGGATGCCATTCGGGAGACAGTTGCCCTGGCTTTGGAAGAACAGGGGTATCAAGTTTTACAGGCCGCCGATGGCCGGCAAGCGCTGGAGTTGGTGTATACGGCGGAGCGGCTGGATTTGATGATCCTGGATCTGATGTTGCCCAGCTTGAACGGCCTGGATCTCTGCCGGCTGTTGCGCAGGGAGGGCAACACGCTTCCCATTTTGATGCTGACGGCCAAAAGCAGCGAGACCGACCGGGTGGTGGGCCTGGAGCTTGGCGCCGACGACTACCTGACCAAGCCCTTCGGCATGCGGGAGCTGATCGCCCGCTGTCGCTCGGTGTTGCGCCGGCAGCAGCAGTCCCACCCCAGCGATGCCACGGTGCTCCGCTACGGGGATGTGTGCATGTTTACTCAGGAGTGTCGCGTGTTGGTGCGGGGTGTTGAGGTCAGTTTCTCCCCCAAGGAGTTTCGTCTGTTGGAGCTGTTTATGTCCAACCCCCGCCGCGTCTGGACGCGGGAGCAGCTTCTGGAGCGCATCTGGGGATCCGACTTTATGGGCGACAGCAAAACCGTGGATGTGCACATCCGCTGGCTGCGGGAAAAGTTGGAGCTGGATCCCAGCAACCCCGAGTATTTGGTAACGGTGCGCGGTTTCGGCTATCGCTTCGGCTAGTGTTCTGGGGTGTTTTGAGAGCCTCTCCCACGCCACTGGCGGGCAAAGGAGAGTGCCTCGGCACGGGTTTGGATCTGCCCCCAAGCCTGCGCCTCTTGCAGGGCTTGCAACAACTGACCTACCCAGGGGCCGGGTTTGGCCCCCAAGCTGTCCACCAGATCCTGGCCATCCAGCAGGGGCACCAGATGGGCCAAGGGATCCTGGGGATCTTCGTAGCGCTGAAGCCAAGACTCCAGCTTTTGGGGGTCGCCGCCCGTGGCTGCTGCCAACAGCGCCAGGCCGCCGAACAGGGATCCCGCCTGGTGATAGAGCCGCCACTGTTGCGCAGGGGTGGGGGAGTCGGCCAGAAGAGACTGGAGCTGAGGCAAGAGGTGGTGCAGCTTTTGGATGGCCCGCATTTCTGCGCGGCTGAAGCGCAGCCGTTCCAGCTCGGTTTCCACCACTGCTGCCGGGGTTCCCGCCGGATCCCACAGCAAGGCCGCCAGCACCGCCGCCAGCAGCCTGCTGCTCCCTTCGCGTGAGCGGTGCGGGGCACCTTCCGTCAAAGGTTGGGCCAGCTCTGCCAGGGTGCGGGGATACTGCCGTTGCCAGGTCTCGGCCCACCACCACACCGCTTGAGCTTGAAGGAAGCCCGGACTCTCCGCTTGCAAGCGGGGCAGCCAAGCCTGCAGCAACCCCGCCGCCACCGCCGCCTGCAGGTGGGCCAGCCCCGCCATCCCTGTTGCCAGCAGGGCCACCACCTCTGCTCGCACCCGTTCTGCCGCTACCTGGGCCAAAAGGGGGGCCCGCTCTCGGATCGCCTCCTCGGTGGCCGGATCCAGCGCAAACCCCAGTTGGGCCGCCTGGCGGTAGGCCCGCAGCAGCCGCACCGGGTCGGCGCTCAGGTTGTCGGGGTGTACCATGCGCATCCGGCCCTGGCGAATATCGGCTCGTCCGCCGGTGGGATCCAGCAGTTGCTCCCTTTGCAGATCCAAGGCCAGGGCATTACAGGTGAAATCCCGCTGCTCCAGATCCGCCTCTGGGGTGGGACCTGCCTGCAGCCCCACATCCACAGTTAACTTTGCCAACACCATACGGGCAATCTGCCGCTCGGCATCCAACACCACAAAGCCCGCCCGCAGCCGCCGCGCCACCCCCGCCGCCCACCCCACGGGATCCGCAGCGCACATCAGATCCAAATCCGCCGGCGCTTCCGCATCCTCGGCCCTGCCCCGCAGCCAAGCCAGGTAAGCATCCCGCAGGGATCCCCCTACCCAATAGCTCTCCGGCGGCAGCCACTTCTCAGGAAAAGGCAGCCATTTCCGGAAACAAGCCAGCAGCCATGGCAGGGCTTCGCTCATACGTTCTCGTTCGCGTCGGCGGTGTGAAGCACTTTATAGCTTAAACGGCAGGAAGCGCGGCCCCCCGCCCCTTAGAAGAGTGGGTGTCAGGGAGATTCTCCTACGGAACTGAACTATAGTAGGTACCAGAGCTTGCTGGTTCTTCCCAATAAAGACTGGAGCAACTGACCGTGGGGCTATTCAGCCGATTTTCCCGTGACATGGGCATTGATTTGGGCACTGCCAACACGCTGGTCTACGTGGCTGGGCGAGGCATTGTCCTACAAGAGCCCTCTGTGGTCGCCATCGACCAAAACACCAAGCAACCCCTGGCCGTGGGGGAAGATGCCAAAAAAATGTTGGGCCGTACTCCGGGCAACATTGTGGCGGTGCGCCCTCTGCGAGATGGGGTGATCGCCGACTTTGACACGGCGGAGATGATGCTCAAACACTTCATCCATCGCGTGCACGAGGGCCGCTACCTGATTGCTCCGCGCATTGTGATCGGGATCCCCAGCGGCGTAACCGGTGTGGAGCGACGGGCGGTAATGGAAGCGGCCCTGCAAGCCGGCTCGCGGGAGGTGTATTTGGTGGACGAGCCGGTGGCAGCAGCGATCGGGGCCGGCCTGCCGGTGCAAGAGCCCACCGGGAACATGATCATCGACATCGGCGGCGGCACCACCGAGGTGGCTGTCCTGAGTTTACAGGGGATCGTGCTGAGCGAGTCGGTGCGAGTGGCGGGAGATGAGCTGAGCGAAGCCATCATCCAGTACATGAAAAAAGTTCACAACCTCACCATTGGGGAGCGCACCGCTGAAGAGATCAAGATTCAGATCGGCTCTGCTTACCCGATTCAAGAGGAGCTGAGCATGGAAGTGCGCGGGTTACACCTGCTCTCCGGCCTGCCCCGGACCGTCACGGTGAAAAGCACCGAGATTCGCGAGAGCATGGCCGAGCCCCTCTCGGTGATCGTGGAAGCCATTAAGCGCACCCTGGAGCGCACGCCGCCGGAGTTGGCCGCCGACATCATCGACCGCGGCATCATGTTGGCCGGAGGGGGAGCGTTGCTCAAGGGCCTGGATGCTCTGATCAGCCATGAAACCGGCATCCTAGTTCACATCGCCCCCGATCCCCTCAGTTGTGTGGTGCTGGGTACTGGGCGGGTTTTGGAGGATTTTAAAACCTTGGGTCGAGTGTTGAGCGGCAGCTTCAAGGGCTAGAGGAGTTTTTCCCATCCCTGATTTGAGGTGTGAGTCGAGTGGGTCAGAGAGGTATCGCTTGAATCGGCTACGCCAATGGTGGAGGCGCCATGGTTTGGGGCTGCTCCTGTCTGCTCTAGCGATGGGGGCTGCATTAGGACTGCGCCAAACCCAAGGATCCCTGTTGGTGGAGTTGTACACTTGGATCACTGCCCCGGCCCGTCCGCCTGTGGATCCCGCCGCGGTGCTCAGCCAGGCTGCCACCCGTGAGCTGCAAGCCCTGGTAGCCGAGTTGCAGTACCAAAATCGCGAGCTGAAGCGGCTGCTGCAATTTACCGAGCAAATGCCCCAAGCGGGGATCCCGGCAGCCGTGGTGGGCCGCAGCGCCGATCACTGGTGGCAACAGCTCACCCTCAACCGTGGCAGCCGGCACGGAGTCAGGGTGGGAGATGTGGTCATGGCGCCGGGCGGGTTGATCGGGCGAGTCGAGTCGGTTACTCCCAATACCAGCCGGGTGCTCCTGATCAGCGATCCCACCAGCCGTGTCGGGGTGATGTTGAGTCGCAGCCGATACATGGGCATCTTGCGAGGTACGGGCACCCAAAGCGCTGTTTTGGACTTTTTCGACAAGGCTCCCAAAGTCGAGGTGGGGGATGTGGTGGTGACCGCGGGCCTCAGCAGCTTTTATCCAGCCGGGGTTGTGGTAGGAACGGTTCGAGCGGTCAACTTGGACGCCAGCCCTGCTCCTCAAGCCACTGTCGAACTGTCGGCGCCGCTGGGCCTCTTGCAATGGGCCTTGATCTACCGCTATGCGCAACCTTCTGCTTCTTAAGCTTGGGTCTTGCCTCAATTGGGTGGTGACTGCCCTCTCAGGGGTGCTGGCAGCGGTGGCCCCTTGGTGGCGAGGGCCGGGCTTGGAGCTGGCGGGCCTAACCCCCGATTGGCCCTTGATCTGGGTGGTGTGCTGGAGCGTGCGGCGCAAGGCTTGGCAGGGGGCTGTTGCCGGGATCACGCTGGGTTTTCTGCAAGATGCGCTGACCAGCCCTTGTCCTACCCATGCGCTGGGGCTGGCCGTAGTCGGGATCCTCACCGCCAAGTTGCAAAAACAACGCTACATGCAGGAAGACTTCATTTCGGTGGCCTTGATCGTCTTCGGTATGGTGGTGATCGCCGAAACCCTGATGGCGCTGCAATGGATGTGGCTCGTGGCCTCGCAGGGATCCGAGAATCTGGATCCAGCAGGAATGCAAACTTGGCTGGATGGATTGCAGTCTCTCAGCAGCACCGGCGGCGATGGCCCGCGTTCTCTGGAGAGCATCTGGTGGAACCATCAACGCAATGCCCTCACATCTGCCATTTTAAGTAGCCTGTGGGCACCTGCCCTCTATTGGCCCCTCAGCCGTTGGTGGCAATTTCAAGAGCGAGACCTAAGAGAGAGCTAGCTTCAGCTCCGACCCCCGTTTTCGCCTAAAATGACAAAGCCATCTGCGGCCCGCCGGCAATCTTGAGCCAACTGGCCGCATTGAGATTGGATGGATTCAAATTCAGTGGGAGGGATCCATGCCCCATACCATCGTCACCGACGTTTGCGAAGGCATTGCCGACTGTGTGGAGGCCTGCCCCGTCGCCTGCATTCACCCTGGCGACAGCAAAAATGCCAAAGGCACCGACTACTTCTGGATCGACTTTGCCGCCTGCATCGACTGTGGCATTTGCTTGCAGGTTTGCCCGGTAGAAGGCGCGATTTTGCCGGAGGAAAAGCCGCATCTGCAGCGAGTGCCCCGCTAGGCTGGTGGGCTGCTTCATTCTGCTTGCTAAGCTTTGATGGCCCTCTAGCCCAGAGAAGCCAAGGCCACAATGCCGCTGGTCAGCCAGCTCAGGGCCAGGATCCCTCCTAGGAAAGCCAAGGGGATCAGGCCCACCAGGCGCCACCACTCCAGATCCAGCGCCACCGCCGCCGCCCGCACCTGCCAAACCACAAACCACAGCAGTGCTGCAAAGCCCAGCAGGGATCCCGCCACGCCGCCCAAGGATTGGGCAGGCCCCAGTAGCAGCCACGGCAAACCGGCAAACCCCGTCAAGCACAGCAGCGCCGCAAAGGAAGGGGCGGCCCGCCCCAAGCAAAAGGCCAGCAACTGCAACAAAGCCGCCAAACCCACCCAGCCCAGGGATCCCATCAGTACCGCCAGTACCATGCTCGGCAGGCTTGCTCCGGAGCGGCGAATGACCTCCAGGATGTTAAGCAGCCCCACCACCCCAAAGGCTTGCCAGAGAACAGGCCGTTCCCGTAACGCCCGAAACGTGCGCTCCGGCAGAAACCAGGCGCCGTAGATGTTGTCTAACCAGGAATTGAGCATGGCCGGCAAAAAGTCAAGCTGCCTTTCATCTTAAGCCCTTGCTGAGCACTTGACAGGCACACCCCAAAAATGCGGTATGATCGACGAAGAATTCTGCGGCGTTGGTGACTGCCGTTATGTTTTTGCGATCGATACCCTTCGACAATTAGGATGGGAAGTGGATGTGAGAGCAGTAGGCCAAACTTGATTTGGAAACTATCGACAATCATCCCCGATATCCTACACTGGATTTTCCAGGTCGAAAACCACGGTAAAACGGCGCAACAGTATTCTCAAGAAGATCCTCGAAAGGGGATCTTTTTGCTGCTTGAAGGTTGCAGTTAAGTTTGTAGAGCCATTTCAAATGGCAATGAAACGTTTCTCTACGTCGTTATTGCTAGGCAAGGCTGTCCTATCCCTAACTCCCCTCTCCCTCTGGGAGAGGGGCTGGGGGTGAGGGAGCCATGCAAATGACCATCCAACTGGGGTTGTCTTTCGGGACGGGATCCCCTAAGAGGCTTGTTGTTAGTTTTGCACAGGCGGGACGCGGCGCAAGTTCAACAGCACCCTTGCGCTGAGGGGGCGGGTGTTGGCCAGTAGCCCCACGCTCAGCAGCAGCCAACGGTTCAAGGTGGTGCCGGCCAGCAGCCAAGCCATCAACAGGGCTGCCCCTCCCCCTTCTACCCCTGCCGCCAAGACCCAGGCCCAGGCGACTTTCCCGTGCCGGGACAGGAGGATCCCTTGCAATCCACCGACGCCAAGCCCCACCAGCAAGCCACGCAGCGGGCTGGCCATCGCCTGCAAGGCGTTCTGTGGCCAGGGATCCCTGGGATCGAAAGCGAAGGTTGCCACCCCCACCTGAGGGGCCAGGGTATCTGCTGCCACCCAGCCCAAAGCCGTGGCCAGTAGCGTAGCCGCCACCCACCGCCAAGAAACCTGCCGTCGCAATACCGCCCACTGGAGTAGCCCCATTCCCAAGCCAAGGCTGGCCCCAGCCACCGCTCCTTGGAGCGAACCCAAAGCAGCTAGGAGGGGAGCTGCCGCCCCCAGCCCCAGATAGCCAATCCCAGCCGCCGCCCAATTGGCCAGGAGCCAGACCAGGGCCAATCCTTTGCTCTGGCGGGGCTTGCCTGAGGTGGGGAGGGTGGGCTTCGGGTGGGGGCTAACCTGTTCCTGGCCGACCTGCTGTTCAACCTCGCGCAGGCCCTGTTCTGCCGAGGGGTTGCCCGGCTCCAGCCGCAGCACTCCTTGATAGTCCATCTGGGCAAGGCCCCAATGGCCCTGCCGCTGGTGGGCCAGGCCGCGGTACAGATAGTAGCGGGCTTCGTTGGGGGCGCTCTGGATCAGCTCGTTGAGCAGGTGGACGGCCATTTTGTATTCGCCTGCCTCGATCAAATGCACCGCCCGCTGGAGCTTTTCCGCCTCAGCTTCCGACGCAGCCGCCTGCTGGCCAAACCCCGCAGGGATCCGCTGAAGAGAAACCTGTTGAGGAGGAGCCGAGGAGGTGGGAGTCGAGATCTGATCCCCATAGACGGCTCGGAGCTGCTGGGCCAGCTCCTCCATGGTGGCCGGGCGAAGGGCAGGGTCTTTCTCCAAGCAACGCAGCACCACCCTTTCCAGAGCCTCAGGGATGGGGTGGGGCAGCGGATGGTCTTGAAAGGGGCGGGGCTGTTGGAAGTTGTGGACGTGGTACCAGCCCTGCAGGGTATCGGTCTCCGGCTCGAAGGGCAGGGCACCGGTTAACAGCTCGTACAGCACCACCCCCAGCGAATAGATGTCGGAGCGGGCATCCAGCTTCTCTCCCCGCATCTGCTCCGGGGAAGCATAGACCATCGTGCCCAAAAAATACCCGGTTTGCGTCAGGCCACGGGAGGTCTCCCCCATGAGCTTGGAAATGCCGAAGTCGAGGATCTTGACCCGTTCCTTGCCGTCGGGCCCTTTTTGCACAAAGATGTTGCTGGGCTTGATATCGCGGTGGATGACTCCTCGAATCGAGTGTTTGCCCAGATCCATGTGAAAGTTGTGGGCGTGGTGCAGGGCCGAGCAAATTTGCAATGCCAAGTTCACCACCCGCTCTGGGCGCAAGGGGCCTTCCCGTGCCAACACATAGTCCAACCCCTGGCCGGTGTAGGGTTGGGCATTCAGGTACTCCATCACCAGGTAGGGCTGGTTTTGGTAGAGGCCATAGGAGCGCACCTGCACAATGTTGGGGTGCTCGCCCAACAGAGCGCTGACCCTGGCCTCGTCCAGGAAGCGCTGCTGCAGTTGCTGGTAATACTCCGGCTCCATGTCTGGCGGCGGCGGGCGCAACAACTTGACGGCCACCGGCTCGTCATTCAACTGGGTATCCACCGCCTCGAACACATTGCCGTAGCCACCCTCGCTGATGTGGTGGGTCAGTCGGTAGCGGTTGCCGATCAGTTGTCCAATGAGGCGCTGGTTCATGGAGGAGGACGGCCAGCCGAGGAGAGGACTTACCTAAATGATTCTAGTCAGCTTGAGGGCGCAAGACCTGTTTGTGAGGGATCCGCTGCCATTGCCAACCTTTTTCGCCCCAAAAGCTGGGGATCCCGCTAGGATTGGGGCATGGGTGCTCTTTGTGAAACCGCCTCTCCCTCCCCCTTCTGGCTGGAGGTTACCGAGTTTGCCCTGCAGGCCACGGCAAGGGTCGGATCGCAGCTCTTGGCAGACTTTGGCCAGGCCTCCTCTACGGAAAAAGCGGACGGCAGCTTGGTAACCGCTTCTGACAAATGGGCAGATGACACCTTTCAAAAGGCAATTGCCGCGGCCTATCCGGCTCACGGCTACCTGAGCGAGGAGTCCAACCACATTTTCCCGGAGGAAGAGTGGTGCTGGGTGGTGGATCCCTTGGATGGCACCACCAATTTTGCCCGCGGGATCCCCATCTGGGGCAGCTCGCTGGCGCTGTTGCACTGGGGCGTGCCCGTGTTTGGCTGTGTGCATCTGCCGCCCATCCGCCAGACTTTTTACGGCTACTGGCCTCAGTTTGCGGGCGATGCGCCGGCAGGAGCTTTTCTCATCCGCCACGACCGGGATCCCGTTCTTCCTCAGCCCATCCACCCCAGCACCGCCCCACCCGGCCCCAACCAACTGTTTAATTTTTGCTCCCGCAGCAGCCACTGGATTAGCCCGCAATTTCCCTGCAAAGCGCGGATGTTGGGGGGCGCTGCCTACAACCTGCTGGCGGTGGCCAGCGGCAGCCTTTTGGGAGCGGTAGAACGCTCACCCAAGATCTGGGATGTGGCGGCGGTGTGGGCCATCGTCAAGGGGGCCGGCGCCGTTTGGGAGCCCCTTGGCCCTGCTGACCCGGATCCCGGAAGGCCGTTGATCCCCGGCAAGGACTATGGCCGGCTGACCTATCCGACGCTGGTGAGCGCTCAGGACAGGTGGATCCCGCTATTTCGGGCTTTCATTGCTCTGTAGCTCTCGTAAACCGCCTGGACGTTGTACCAGTTGAGGAAGCAAACCCGACACAGCTCCAAGGCCAACTGCGAGCGGCCTTGCCGGATCAACCAGCGCAGCAGCGGCTCTAGCCGCTTCTCGTTCAGCCAGCCCCCCAGCGACAGCAGGCCCCATAGGCATTGATGCAGAGGCGTCAGTTGGATCATCAGGCGCACGGCCCAAGTGGGGTGCTTTTGGTAAAAGAGGATGCCCATGCGGCCCCGCTGCCGCTCCCGCTCGATGAGGGCTGGGATTTGCGCTAGCTCGAAGGGCGGATGCCAGTGGTAGCCGGTGGCCTGGGGGCACTTGACCAGGCGCAGGCCCAGGTGCTTCAGCCGCACCCCCAGCTCCAGGTCTTCCCAGCCGTAGAGGTGAAACCGCTCGTCAAAGGGGCCGGCAGGGGTTTCACAAGCCCGCTCCAGCCAATGGCGGGCGATGGCCACATTGCCGGTGGCAAAGAAGGCTGCCGAAAAATCGGTGGGCTTGAAGGGCTCGGAGCAGGGATCCTGGAAATTGCAGGTGTTGATCACCCGCCCATAGGTGAAGACCTTGGCTTCCTGGAGCGAACTGGGATCCCCCTTGACGCCGTGTCGCCGCAGCATCTGGGCATGAGCGGCCAAGAAATGATCCACCACCACCAGGTCGCTGTCGATAAAAACAATGATGGATCCCTGGGCATGGCGAAACCCCAGGTTGCGGGCGGCAGCAGGGCCGCGGTGTTCTTGGCACAAAAGCTTTATCGGCGGCAAATCTGGCGGCTGGCTCTGCAGCCATTCCACCGTGCCGTCGGTGGAGCCGTCGTCCACCACCACCACCTCGTAGCCGTCGTAGGGGCCAGGCTGCTGCTGGGCCAAAGCCTGCAGACATTTCTGCAAGATGGGACGGCGGTTGTAGGTGGGGATGATGACGCTGATGTACACCGGGGATCCCTGGCTCGTAAGGCAAACCCTACTCCTAGAGTCAAGGGGTTTTTCTATACGGCTAGAGAGCTTTGAGCAGCTCTGCCGATTGGCGCACCGTCTCGAAAAAGTGATGGACATTGGCCTCCGGAGTGGTGTGGTGCACGCCGTGGCCCAGGTTCATGATGTGGCCGCGGGGTCCCGCCTTTTGAATCACCTCCAGGGTGCGCTGCCGGATGAATTCCGGGGATCCCAGCAACACCATCGGGTCGAGATTGCCCTGCACCGCCAGGGATCCCAGGCGGGCCCTGGCCTCGGCCATGTCGCTCATCCAATCGAGGCTGAAGACATCGATGCCAGCTTTGCCCACCCGCTCCAACAAAGCGGCGCTGCCGTTGATGTAGAGAATGAGCGGCACCTGCGGATACCGAGCTTTCACCTGATCCACAATTTGCTTTTGGTAGGGCAAGGCCCAAGCTTCGTAATCGCCGGGGCTGAGCTGGCCGGCCCAGGTGTCAAACAACTGCACCACCTGGGCACCGCACTCGATCTGGTAGATCACGTAGCGGGCAATGCTATCCGCCAGCTTGCTCAGCAACTGATGCAACATCTGCGGCTGAGTGAAGGCCAGGCTCTTGATATGGGCATAGTCTTTGGAGCTGCGGCCCTCTACGGCGTAGCAGGCCAAGGTCCAAGGGGAGCCGACAAAGCCCAGCAGCGTTGCCTTCCCTTCCACCTCGCGGCGCAAGGTGCTGAGTATGGTCTTGATAAAGGGCAGGCTTTCTTCCGGCTCTAAGAGACGGATTTGGTCGATTTGGGCCTGGGAGCGGATTGGCGGGTCGATGATCGGCCCCTGCTGCTCCACCAGCTCAAAGGGGATCCCCATGCCCTCAAGGGGGGTGAGGATGTCGCTGAACATAATGACGCCGTCGGGGGCAAAGGCGCGAAACGGCTGCAACGAGATCTCAATCGCCAGCTCCGGGATCTCGCAGCGCTGCTTGAAGGTGTATTTGCTCTGCAGCTCACGGTAGACCGCCATGTAGCGCCCCGCCTGGCGCATCATCCAAACCGGAGGACGATCCAGCACCTCCCCACGGGCCGCCCGCAGCAGACGGTCGCCATCGCCAAGCTGAGCAGATGAGTGGGACATAAGAAGACCAAGCCGGCTGAAGATCCTTAATGCATCCTGACATTGGGGGGACGGCTAGCGCAAGCTTGCGGATCCCCTATGCCGCCGCGTGCAGGGTATCAAGATAGAGTTTTAGCGGCTCAAGCAGGGATCCCGACCTGGAGTGGACATGAGATAATGTCGGCTTGCAAGCCTGTTGTAGAACTACTCGACAGGGATCCCCCCATTGCCGAGTTGAGAGGAAACCCCGCTTGGTTGCCCAAACCTTTGACCTGAAAGTCTATCTGAGCCGGCGTCAGCAACAGGTGGAAGAGGCGCTTTCTGCAGCTCTGGTTCCCGCCTATCCGGAGCGCATTTACGAGGCGATGCGCTACAGCCTGCTGGCGGGGGGAAAACGCCTGAGGCCGATCCTCTGTCTGGCGGCCTGTGAGTTGGCCGGCGGCTCCGTGGAGCAGGCCCTGCCCACTGCCTGCGCCCTAGAGATGATCCACACCATGTCGCTGATCCATGACGACCTGCCGGCCATGGACAACGACGATTTTCGCCGCGGCAAACCCACCAACCATAAGGTGTTCGGCGAAGACATTGCCATCTTGGCGGGAGATGCGCTGCTGGCTTTTGCCTTTGAGCATATTGCCAGCCAAACTCAGGGGGTACCGCCGCAGTTGGTGCTGCAAGTCATTGCCCGCATTGGCCACGCAGCGGCGGCAACCGGCTTGGTGGGGGGCCAGGTGGTGGATTTGGAGTCGGAGGGCAAAGCCATTTCCCTGGAAACTTTGGAGTACATCCACAGCCACAAGACGGGCGCTCTGCTGGAAGCCTCGGTGGTCTCAGGCGGGATCCTGGCAGGGGCTGATGAAGAGCTGCTGGCCCGCCTGGGCCACTACGCCCGCGACATTGGCTTGGCTTTTCAGATCGTGGACGACATTTTGGATATCACTGCCACCAGCGAGCAACTGGGCAAAACGGCAGGCAAGGATCAAGCTGCCGCCAAAGCCACCTACCCCAGCTTGTTGGGCCTAGAGGCTTCCCGGCAAAAAGCCGAGGAGCTGATCCAATCGGCCAAGGAGGCGTTGCGCCCCTACGGATCCCGGGCCGAGCCACTGTTGGCCCTGGCAGATTTCATCACTCGCCGTCAGCATTAGGACAGGACAAAAGGACAAGATTCAGATGGGATCCCTGTCCCCCTGTTAAAGACCCTGGTCGCGTTCTGGTGCCGGAGAGCTCTATGCTGCAACAGTTGATGGCCAACCACGTCCTCTGGGTTGCTCTGCTGGCCAGTGGTTTGGCCCAGGCCATGAAGCTGATCCTGGCCTATGTGCGGTCGGGCAAGCTCGACCTGCGGGTCTTGGTGGAGACGGGGGGGATGCCCAGCTCCCACGCGGCGCTGGTGACGGCTTTGTCGGTGGGGGTGGGGATCCAGGAAGGCTGGGACAGCCTGCTGTTTGCGGCGACGGTGGTTTTTGCTTTGGTGGTGATGTACGATGCTGCTGGGATCCGCCAGGCCGCCGGCAAGCAGGCGCGGGTGCTGAACCGTCTCCTGGAAGAATGGTTTGAAGAGAAGGGCGCCGATCGTTTCCAAGAACCTTACCTGAAGGAGTTGCTGGGCCACACGCCTGTTCAGGTTATTGCCGGCGCTGCTTTGGGAGCAGCGTGTATCACCTTGTCGTTTGCCCTGGGAGTCAACTGACGACAATTGGGGCATGCTAGAGCAGAAGGAGTGCGGATGGTCATGAGTTCTCAACCGCGTCCGATCCAGCGTTGCCCCGCCTGTGGCAAGCCGATCCCGGCCTATCGATATAAGTCCCCCTACTGCGACCACTGCGGCTGGCGGGCGGCCTCAGCCGGAAAAGGTGGATCTGGGGGCCAGAGAGTCAGAGCTCAGGGGAATAGGATTCAACAACACCTGCAGCGCCTCAGCCTGCCCCCTCTGTTGCAGCCGCTGTTGAAGTTCGACTTTTACCTCTATCTGGGCTGGGGGATCAGCCCTCTGTTTCCGCTGGTGGTGGAGCGACCGCTGCTGGCCGAATCCAATTACCTGTTGTTGATCCCCCTTCTGTTGAGCTGGGGGCTGCTCTATCTGGCGGTGCGGGATCTGCCCCTGCCCCAGGACTTGCGGCTGCCGCGGCTGCTGTTGGATGTGGCGTTTATCCTGCTGCCCTTCTTCCAAAAAATCAACGTCTCCAAAGCCCCCAACCGACCCTACTGGAATGCCCTGCTCATCTGGGTCATCGGGATTTTGCTGGCTGCTGCCTTGTGGCTGTGGAGCTTCAGCCTGCTCTTGACGGCGGTGACGTTGCTGTTGACCAGCTTCTGCACGCTGCTGTTCTAGCCGAGATGGTTGACAAACACTCCAGCCTTCCATGAGCACTCCTGCATAGGCAAAACACGCAGCTCAGCTTTGACACTCCCGCTGACTATCGCAACCCTTGCATGGGAGTTCTGTAGCCAAGCGGGATCCTACCTACGCAAGAGATAGTCCTTTCAAACAGCAATGAAACGTTTCTCTATGTCATTATTGCTACGCAACGCTGTCGCGAACGCGCCGCTCTAACTCCCCTCTCCCTCAGGGAGAGGGGTTGGGGGTGAGGGGCTGGCAGCAAAGTGTCTTAATCTTGTTTGAAACGACTATTACAGTAGAGAAGTAGACAACGCTGGAAGAAGCTGTATGCGGCTCACCAGCTTGCAACTCAGGAGCCAAAGGCCGAGATTCCCCACCGCTGCAAGCTGTCGAAGGCGGTGTAGGCCGTCAGATCCGGCTGCAGGGGCGTAATCGACACATACCCTTGGGCAACCGCCTGCACGTCGGAACAGGGATCCACTCCCTCTTCCACCACTTCCCCCGCCAGCCAGTAGTAGGCCTTGCCGCGCGGATCCAGCCGCTTTTCGTAGATATCGGTGTACTTGCGCCAGGCCAGGCGGGCCAAGACCATGCCGCGTATCTCCGTCAGCGCCACCGGTGGGACATTGATGTTCAACAGCAGCGGCTTCTCTAGGGGCTTCAGGCTCAGCTTCTCCAGCAGCGTCAGCACCACCTGGGCCGCCGGCTGAAAATCCTGGTGGGTAAAGCTGGCCAGGCTCACCGCCAGGCTGGGGATCCCTTCCAATAGCCCTTCCATGGCCGCTGAGACGGTGCCGGAGTAGAGCACATCGGTGCCCAGATTGGCTCCCTGATTGATGCCGGAAATCACCCAATCGGGAGGATAATCCAATAGCCCGTCCAGACCCAGCTTGACACAGTCGGAAGGTGTGCCCGAACAGGCCCAGGCTTGCACCTCTGGCGGAAACCCCTCCCGCACCGGATCCACCCGCAGCGGTTTGTGCAACGTCAAGGCGTGGCCGGTGGCCGAGCGCTCCCGATCCGGACAGACTACTGTCACCTGGTGTCCGCCCATCTGAGCCAGCGCTGCCGCTAAACACCGCACCCCTGCCGCCTGGATGCCGTCATCGTTGCTAACGAGAATGTTCATCGGTGCCACTCCTCACCGCGTCCAAGCAACCCGGCTGCCCCTACTATGCTATCTGCTGCTGGGCCCACAGCCGGCCAGGAGCCAGGAAAAAACGAAGAGTGCGGCTTCTGTATGTTACCATTAGACGTAGCCTTATAAACAACATCCGTATAACCACGGTGTTGCTCCATAAATCTTGAGTGTCATTATGAAGCTAAGGTAAAGCTACTACCGAAGCTCCCTTCCTCTTGGTTTATCCTTCCGTTAGGGTCTGGCCTTTTCTTTACAAACTCTTTTGATGGCTCGATGGAGCGGAAGAGGCGGCAAAGTTCACCTAGTTACTCAATTGACAGGAAGCCTATCCCATGTCCCTAGTTTCCATCACATCGGCAGCGGAGGCTCAGGAATGGCGGGAGCTCTGCCAGTGGGCCGAGGAGCACTACCGCTGTCGCACTTTTCCCAAGGATGTGCGCATCCCCACCCGTCCGGGCCTGGTCTACATCCCCCAAGAAGGCGTGGTGCGCCTAGTTAGCCAAACGCCGGAGCGGCGGGAGGTTTTTGTCGGGTTTATCACACCCGGCGTGCCCTTTGAGCTGAGCAACCCGGAGCGCTTTGAGCTAAAAGCTTGCACCCATGTCGATCGCACCACGGTAATGTGGTTTTACTGGCAGGATCTGGAGCAGTGGCCCTACTTGCACCAGAAAATTCAAGAAAGCTTCCGCCAGCAACTGCAACGCAAGCTGCTCTGGCTAGGCAACTTGGGCCAACGGCGTGCCATTGACCGCCTCAAGGGGTTCCTAACGCTGTTGATTGAAGAGTACGGGCAGCCCTGTGAGCAGGGGATGTACCTTCCCTGGACTCTGACCCACGCCCAGATTGGGGACGCCATTGGGGCTACGCGCGTAACGGTCACTCGCCTGCTGGGATCCCTGCGCTCGAAAGGGTTTGTGCAGGTGCTGGATCAAAACTTAATTTGCCTTCCCAACGGGGTGAAGCTGCAGTCCGTGCCCAAAAAGGCGGCTAGCGCCTAAGCTATGGGCCTGCAGCTCTACTACCGTGCCTGGGGCAAAGGGATCCCTTCCCTGCCCATCCTGCTGCTCCACGGCCATCCGGGCAATGCTGACTGCATGGAAGTTTTTGCTGAGGCGGTGGCGGGGATCCACCCCTGTGTGGCGCCGGATCTGCGCGGCTATGGGCGTTCGCAGGTACGGGATCCCTTTGAGATGGCAACTCACCTAGAGGACTTGCAGGAGCTGCTGGATTGCCTGGGCTGGCAGGAGTGTCTGGTGTTGGGCTGGTCGTTGGGTGGGATCCTGGCCCTGGAGTTGGCCTTGCGCCTGCCGCAGCGGGTCAAGGGCTTGGTTTTGGTAGCCAGCGCCGCCTGTCCTCGTAGCAACCATCCCCCCATCACCGTTTGGGATCAGCTTAACACCGGCATTGCTTCGCTGCTCAACTGGCTTTGGCCCGGCTGGAGTTGGAACATCGACACCTTTGGCCGCCGCTCTCTTTACCGCTACCTCATCCAGCAACACACCCCAACCGCCTATCGCTATCTGGCCCAGGCAGCTTTGCCTGCCTATCTGCACACCTCTCCCCAAGCCCGCCGCGCTTTGCGCACCGCCCTGCAACAGGGCTACAACCGTGAGGGGGAGCTGCAGCACCTGCGCCTACCTGTGTTGCTCCTGGCCGGCGAGCGGGATCGCCACATCACCGCCGCTAGCAGCTTGGCCACCGCCCGCCTTCTACCCCAGTGCACCTGCATTGTCTATCCCGATGTGGCCCACCTCTTCCCGTGGGAGATCCCTGAACAGGTAGGACGGGATCTGCGTCGCTGGCTTAGCGCTCAGGACTGGGACAAAGGGAGCTCTTCTAACCCACCCTCAGCGGAAGGAGCCGCAGCCTGAACCTGGACCAGCTTGCGCAGCCGGGCAAAGGCTTCTTCCTCCAGCCGGATCTGCTGCTGCTGCTGTTCTTCCGGGGTGCGCAGGCGTTTTCCCAGCGGCTGTTGCAGCGTGCCCAAAAGTAAGGGCTCGGAGACCCCCGGTTCAGGGTGGATGACGGTGCGGGCCTGCAGGGTAAATACCGGCGAGCCGGTGGAGAAGCGACCGGAGGACGCCAAATCGCTGGCCGCCTGCTTCAGCGTGAGGATCAGGTGCTCTGGGGTAATGTCCGGGCTGACGGCGATGACCGCCCGCTCTGCCCCTTGGTCATAGACCGTGGTGTAGGGGGCAGCGCCGGGAATGCGGGAGCGAAAGATCGGCCCTAAACTGAGGGCAAAACAGCCCGCCGTCAAAACCAGGGTGAAGGCCGTGTAGCCCACCAGCGAAAACTTCCAAGGCCAGTTGCGGATCCAGGCCAGCAGGGTAAGCAGAGCCAGCAGACCCGCCACCCCCAGCCCCACCTGGGTGGCAGAGGCGAAGAAAGATTGCAAGGATCCATCCATCATTTACAGGGAGAAGGAGTTCGGACTCAGCAGTCTCATCTTAAGCAATCTGGCAATCCTCTCAACTGCTTGCTGGCTCTAGCCGGGAGGAGATAGGCTTGCGACTCCATCTGCCAAACCAGCTCTCGCTGATCCCAGAAGTGCCGGCAGCTCTGTGCCTTTTAGAACTGTTTTTTATGCTACTGAATGAGCATTGCTGGCAAGAAGAACGCTGAAAACAATGCGAAGGAAACGAACGACGGTATCAGCAAGATGGATATAATGCCAGCGAAGCGGCTTGAGAACTGTTGGCATGTCATCTTCAACCCTATCTGATGGAGCGCATCACCGGCTTGATTCTATGGATCCCTCGGTAGCTTTGCAGACCGCGAGAGACTCACTATTTGACCTCGGCAACCTCACCGCTGGGATCGTTAACGAATACCACGACGTAGTCAGCAACTCCGTGCTGCTGGAGAAGCTGGAGAACTTTCAGGTTGTCTACGAAGAGGCCAATGCCCGCCTACGGAAGCCCTCCTTCCGGATTGCCACCATTGGCACCACCTCTTCAGGTAAGTCCACCATTGTCAACGCTCTCATTGGTCGGAAAATCGCGCCTATCGAGGCCCAGGAGATGAGCGCCGGGATCCTGCGGATTAGGCACGGCGAGCGGAGCAAGTTAGTTATCCACAATACAGAAGGAGCCACCTGGGAATGCGGCACGTGGGAAGACCTGAGGGACGAAGAGATCTACAGCAGGCTCAAGCTGACAATGGAGGCTTACCACCAAGAGCGGCGAAAGAAGAGGAAGAAGGAAGATAAAGCCGAGGTAGTCATCCCTCAGATAGACGTTGAGTGTCCGCTCCTTCCTGTCAGGGCTTCTTCTCTATTAAACCTGCCTGAGGGCTTACAGGTTGAGATTTATGACTTGCCTGGCCTGAACTCAGTCCAAGATAGAACAAGCCTCAGGATCATCCAAGAGCATGTCAGCAAGTGCTTTAGCCTTGTTGCACTGGATTACTCTCAGACAGATTGGCAAAGACGAGAAGCCCTCTTGAGAGAGCTAAAAGATGTTGTGGAGTTTCTCCGAGGTCAAACCAGCTTGATGATTTTCTTGCTCAATAGGGTTGACATGCGAAATCAAACCGACAACCCTCTAGAGCAAAAGGTCGAGGAGCTGAGAGAGGAAATTAAGGAGATTCTGGATCTTCCAGAGCTGCCTTTTATCATTCCGCTCTCTGCTAAGGCGCTCTTCTATGCCCAATGTGCCTGGGGAGCCAACTCTTCCGAAGGATCGGATGTGGATCCCAGTACTAAACAATGGATGCTCAGCGCTCTTTTTGAAGACTGTGCTAATCTCATCAAGGCTTCTACAAGAGGTGATAGGGAGCTGAAGTCTTGGATAGCAGACCTTGAAAACAAAGTCGAGGAAGGGCAGGCAATATCTGACAATGACACTAGGCTCTTGCTTGGCTACATCCGAGAGTGGAGCGGCGGCAACTTGCTATGGAGAGCATTGCGAGAAAGGATTCAAGCAGACACTGCAAGAGTTGTTATTCTCCCGGCAGTGCTACAAGTGATCAACTCAGCTAGAGAGATTAGCAGTGCCCTAGATGTCATAATCAATACAAGACAAATTCAGACGCTAGAGGAAGTAGATAGGCAAAGAAAATATATTCAAGAGAAACAAGAGCAATGCAAGGAAGCAATCAATCAAGTTGCCCAATCGTTTATCGATGACATTACAGGCTTACTCAACCAAGTTGCCAGTGCTAGTGGCACTCCTGAGTCCCTATCAAAGATTGAGGAGGAAGCCAGAAAGAAGGGCTGGCAGGGGTTTCCCGATTTTATTGACTTTGTGGACGAGCAAGTTAAAGATTTGATTAATAAAATCATTGCTCCAGTTCGAGATGCACTCAAGCAAGAAATTGGTGTTTATCCGCTAGAAGATTCTCTGAAAGAAGTGATCCCTGCTCACATTGCCAACCTCGTTGCTAGATCTTGCGACATGACACTCAGAACGTTGAGGGATTGTGAGTGTCAGGGAGACAGCCTGATTCTGAGAGTACCTGTTGAGGAGAAAACCAAAAAGCCTCATGAGAAGATAGAAAGAGCTGAGCGCGCTGTTTTAGCTCTCTACCAATCGGTTAGGGACGCTCTCGAACATAGGGCCGAGTTTCTGTTACAGGCGAAGGCTCAAACTTTTGAGAGATTTGCGAACTCATTGATCTCTCAGCTTATTGCAAACCTTATTGGAGCCGTTGAAGAAATCCTCACAGTCTCTGAGGAAGATAAGCTAGGGATCCAGGAATTGATTCAAACTGGCGTTAAGCTGAGAAGCGAGCCCTTGCGCCTTACGCAAGATGTCTTTCTCTTTAATAAAAGAGCAAAGATAGAGACTACAAAGAAGGACAAAACTACAATAGTCGAGGAGCCTAGATCTTGCTTTGGAGGCAAGGAGTACAAGATAGCTAAAGTTGGGACGGAGTTCTATCAACAGCTAATTGTACCCAGCTTCGATAAGATGGCTGAGGAGTGGTCAAGCGGAGCAGATGCTGGTAAGCGAAAATTGTGGCAAGTTCTGAAAGAATGGATCATAGGTTACATGGAAGAACTAAGAGAGGCTACTCAAAAATTGGTTAGAAAAGCACTTGACCTTTCTATGGGCGAGCTAGATGAGCAAAGAAGGCGGATTGAAGAGAACTTTAACCAAGCAGTAGCTATAGCCGAAGATCTGGAGAATAGGAAGAATGCAATTGAAAGTTTTGTTCAATCTTTGTCTTGCTTAGGGAGTGGGAATGATGAGTGAGAACGACAAAGAGCAGGGAGAGCTTCTTGCTAAATTAGCTGCTGTAGGACTTGGAGCTATCGTTGGTGGTGCTATTGGAGGACCAATAGGGGCTGCTGTTGGAGCAGCTGCTGGACTTGGGCTTGCAGAACTTAGGCTTGCAGAAAATTTGCCCGAACCCAAGCCTTCCGAACGCGAAAGTTGGGTCGTGCTAGCCTCGAGGGCTAGCCAGTTTCGCGAATACTTTTCTCACCTTTCTCCCGGACAAAAAATAACAGAGAAGAATGCGTGTGAGCTTCTGTATAAAAACTCAAAGTATATCTGGAGAGGCACACAGAAAGAGTTTGAGGCTCTGAAAGAGGAAGTCGAGAAGTTTCCGTCTGAAAATCTCAATGATGAAAGTGCTTTTTATCTAGTGGCTCTCGAAGCTGACGAGGAGCTTCCTGGACTTCGCAAAGATGCGAGTCCTCTTGAGCGAAGGGATGCGTTTCTGGCTCTATGCAGTAAAGCAAAGATTGTCTGGATCTCCCCCCCATTACATTTAAACTCCTTTGCCAACAAGGATTTCTACCTTGTGTGACCGGAACTTTGGGAGCGTAAGTCATGCTCATTCCAACTCTCCTTTTTGCTTCTCCTTCGATTGTCAGCGGGCTTTTGGATGGATCCCTGGTTCGCTACGGTGGCGTTGTTCGAGAAGCTGCCACGGGTCGCATCGTCAAGCATTTGGCCGAAGCTCCTGGCCTGACCAGCTTGCTGATGAATGCGCCGGTATCTCCTGAATCCGTGATTAATGCCCTTGGTCACCAAGCCACTCATCGAAAGCTTGAGGTTTTGCAGCAGACTGCCACCAAGATTTTGGGGCTTTCTCAGGTAGCTGCTGGCGCTAGCGTTTTAAACCTGGGGGTTAGCGCTATTGGCTTTACCTACATGCATTTCCGCCTGAATCAGTTGCAAGACTCTATTGCCCGCCTAGAAAAGATTGTTAGGGAAGGGATCCAAGACATCCAGCAAAAGCTAGATGCACTTTCTGGCCAACTGGCCTATTTGCAAGCTTTGGCCGTTCAGAGTAGAGCCGAAATTCTGTTGGCTATCTCCAATTTGCATCGTGCTCTTTTCATTCAAAGTCTTGCTAAGCTGCAGGCAGAGCTGGTTAGTTTGCACCGATTCCCTGAGGCTTCTCCTCGCGATGCCCTTAAGGCGCTAGCGGAAGCCCGCATCTTTTTCTCCGACCAAGCCCATCAGATCCCTGTTGAGCGCCAGGCCCACTGCCTACTGCTTGGCGATATTGCCCTCAAGGGTTGGGCAGTTTCCTTAGCGGCGGAATCCCAGCTTCTGCTTAAGCATGGGTACCTGCAAGATGCCGTCGATGCCCTGGACTTTGAGGTTCCTCGTTTCCGGGAACTAAGCGAAAGGTGGTGTGCAGCTCTCTTGCCAGCGGATCGACCTCAGCTCCGGACGGCCTATACGTACACAGCTCCCGGCTTTGCTGGCCACATCTCTAGCGAACGCATCCAGCGCATTGCTCGTCTTTCCCCATTTGATCGAGCGCTTACACCGGAGCAGCGCTTCCTTAGGGAAAAGAATCTTTCTGTCGAGTTCCAGATGACCTACTTCCAAGAGCTGGACAAGTCTTGGTACCTTTCCCAAGCGGCTTTAGCCGAATACCTAGACACCCTCAGCGAGCTCGCGGAGCGCCTTGAAAGTCTCCAGTCTTTTGCTCACCTCTGTCGAGAGCTTAACCAGGCGGATCCCTACCAATTGATCCCATCTGAACCCCAAAGTCTTTATCTATTATCTGCTGGGTAATACCTGCAGCCTAGCAGCTCGAGGGCATGGGCAAGGTCGGATTCGAACCGACACGGTTTCCCGCCGCATTTTGAGTGCGGTGCGTCTACCAGTTTCGCCACTCGCCCGGACTAGAAACATTATCCTACTGAACCGGCGCAACCTCGTCAACCACTCCTACGCGCTGCGGGCTTGCTGCAGTTGTTGAGCTTTTTGCCGCAGCTTGCGGGTTTGCTCCATCACTTCCTCCAGATCTTCGTGGGAGAGGCGCTCCACGTAGTTGATCTTGATCTCTTCCAGCAAGTCCTGTAACAGGGAGCGAATTTCCTCCAGCACATGTTGCTGGGTGAGTTCGTTGGCCAAGACTTCGCCAAAGCGCCGCAACAGTTGGGCCGCCAACTGGGAGCCGACGGGATCCTCGAAGCTGTTGGTCAAGGTTTTATAGGTGGTGGTGGTCAGCTCGCTGGCCAGGCGCTCCGTCAGTTGGCCGGGCAGGGATCCGAGGCCGGGCAGCCGTTCCAGGGTTTGCAGGGCGGGGAGTTGTTTGAGCAGGCCACCCAGGTTGTAGCGGAGCAATTGCTCCACCTCCGGCTGGACCTGGGGCAGGACGCGGTAGAGGACGGTGCGAAAAACCAGGTTGGCAATGGCTTCCAGCTCGTTGATCTCGTTGAGGTCGATGTAGCTGCGGGAGGGATCGGCTGCCGGCAACAGGGGCAGGGATCCCCGCTGGATGGATGCCTGGATTTGGTTGATCACCCGCACGACGATGACCTCGGTCAGGTCTTCGGCGAAGTTGGCGACAAAGCCTTGGCTCACCTGAGCGCGAACCCGCTCCAGATCCAGCAACTGCGCCTGTCCCAGCCGGATGGTAACCGGGATCACCCGCAGCCAGCGCCAAAAGGGCAGCAGCAGCAGCACATCGTACCAGCGCCAGAGCATGGCATCCAGCCAATTGACGCCGGTGTAGCGACGGCTGATGGCCACCGTGCGCAGCACAAATTCCAGCCCAAACAGCAAGGCAAAGGGAAGGTCCAGCAGGGGGAAAAAGTCCACCGGGTTGCCGCTCTCGCCGATGGGGCGGGAGTAATTGGTCTCGAAGAGGGGGCGCAGGCGGGCCTGGAAAAATTCGATCCCGTCTTTGGGATCGACGCTGGCCAAGTATTCGGCAGTCCAGAAGCGGGCGAAGGCAGCCCTGGCCGAGTCGGCTTCGGGGATGTGCTCCCGCATCAAGTTGAGGATGCGCACAAACTGGCCGGTTTTGTTGGCGGCCTGAAAGGGGTTGGTCTCGATCATCTCGTCGCTCAGTTGCCGCAGGCGGGCCAGGATCGGTGCCGCAGCTTCCGACTCCACCCCAAAGCGCAGGGTGACCTGGCGCAGCTCATCCACCAGGGCCAAGTAGCGCTGGGTTTCCGGGTTGGGCTCAATGCCTTTAACCGGGTCGTACAGGTCGGTTACCGGGGAGCGGCTGGTCTGTTGGGAGAGGATGGGCAAGGGAATGGGAGGGCCAAAGGCACCGAAGATCTGCACCCGCCCCTGGAGCCAGAAGTCTCGCCAGGGCACGTAGCTGAGGTCGAAGAGCACCAAGCACAGGTTGCCCAAAGCCAGCAGGGCCATTCCTTTTTCGTAGAGGAGGAGCCAGCGGCTTCGCCCCTTGCGGACGGAACGTCTGATAATGCGTCGAGCGGCGTTCATGATCTCGTGCAACGGGTTGGGCTAAGCCAGCCCTAGCCTACCACCCCTGGCTTGAGCTTCTCTTGGCCGGGGCAAGCTGTTGCACAACTTGGCCAAACTGCTGCCAGATGGCCTCTGCCTGGGGTCCCACCTGGCGCAAGATCCAGCCCTGACAGACGGGATCCGGCGACCGCAGCAGCCAGTGGTGCGTATCCGTCGGCCACTCCGGCTCTGGCCAATCCCCCAGTAAGTACAGGGATCCCCAGCAGAGATGGGATCCCAGCACCGACGCGGCGGAGATATGCTGGTGGGGAAAGCGCAGGTCTAGGTGCTCCTGCAGCCAGAGTTTGCTCCCGTCTGTGGAGGCGGGGATCCCGGCAGCGACCCAAACCCGCAAGCTGCTGGAAAGGCGCCGAAACTGCCAGCATTCCCCCATGGCCAGCCGCCCGGCTGTCCAGATCTCGGCATAGGCCAGGCGGGCACTGGGATCCAGTTCGATCTGCACCTGTTGGCGGAAGTCTGCTCCTGCGCCCAGAATGGTCGGGTGAGGGATCCAGATCAGTTGGCTGGTGGGAGCCAGCTTGACCTTGGCCTGTTGCCGGCTCAGGCCGGGGTGGAGGCGGGTTGCCCCTTGGGTGCGAATTTCCAGCGCTGCGCCTGCCCCCAGCTCGATGGCGATGCGGTGGCGATCCCCGCCCAGCAGTCCACCATTGGGGTTGCGTAGGTAATAGAGTGGCGGCTCACCCGGGGATCCCAGCCATTGCAGGGGGGCCTGAGAATACTCCCAAATGTGGGTCTGTTGGCCTTGGCGGCTGATCTTCAAGAGGGCCTTGCCGAAGTTCACAGGTGGCTCACAGAGGGAGAATCGGCCTGGATGGAGCGAAAGAGCACCTCCCGCTCCAGCCAGCCCAGGATCTGCTCCAGCCCCTCGCCCGTGCGCAGGTTGGTGAAGACAAAAGGCCTGTCCCCCCGCATGCGGCGGGCATCCCGTTCCATCACCCCCAAGTCTGCCCCTACGTAGGGCGCCAGGTCGATCTTGTTGATCACCAGCAGGTCAGAGCGGGTGATCCCCGGCCCCCCCTTGCGCGGGATCTTGTCCCCTTCGGCCACGTCAATAACATAGATGCAGGCATCCACCAGCTCTGGGCTGAAGGTGGCTGCCAAGTTATCCCCCCCCGATTCCACCAGGATGAGATCCAGGGGACAGAAGCGGCGCTCCAGCTCCTGAATGGCATCGAGGTTGAGGGAGGCGTCTTCCCGAATGGCCGTGTGGGGACAGCCGCCGGTCTCCACG
Organism: Synechococcus sp. H55.8; assembly: GCF_047462375.1. Taxonomy (NCBI): domain Bacteria; kingdom Bacillati; phylum Cyanobacteriota; class Cyanophyceae; order Synechococcales; family Synechococcaceae; genus Synechococcus; species Synechococcus sp. H55.8. The sequence continues at coordinate 64,670 of NZ_JANSJC010000009.1, forward strand.
CCGATGATCCGCTCCGCTTCCAGCGCCTTGGCCCGCACCAAAAACTCGGCATCTTCGCGGGTATAAATGTCGTTGGTCACCACGGCCAAAGACAGGTGATCCCGCAGCGACAGACAGAGCTTTTCCACCAGGGCGGTTTTTCCGGATCCCACCGGGCCGCCAATGCCAACCCGTACCGGCTGAGCAGTCTGCACCATTGTGCCCGACCTCTGATACCTGAGGCTCTTTTTGGGCATTTTAGAACCAGGTGCTCGCAAGGGATCCGGGTATGGTTCGACTTTTGGTGGCAACTGCCGTGGTGCTGGTGGGCTTTTTGGTTGTGAACCGCCTCTATCGCAACCCGCTCGGTTCAGAGCCGAGGCCGGAACAGGCCAGCCCTGAGGCCGCCCAGCAAGGAATCCCCCAGGGAGGGCCGCTGCAGATCTACCAGTCGCGGGAACAGCTCCAGCAAACCCTCAATCAAGGGGCTACGGCCACCCAACAGCAGGTAGAAGCCATTGAGCAATCCTTGGGCAACCCATGACCGGGAAAAGCTTTTCAGGCAAGAATTGCCGGAAGGTTCGAAGTTCAATCCTGGGCGGGAGCAGGGATCCCTGAGGAAACAGCCAGGGCAGCGGAGTGGAAGGCTTGGGCGGATCCCCCAAACGCGCTAAAGTCGAGAATGCTGCAATTTTATAGATCATCCATGCGGATCCCTCCTGTTCCCCCAGAAAAAGCCGATAAGCAACTGCAGAAGGTTTACGAAAGCCTGGAGAAAACCTATGGCACCGCCCTCAACCCGCTACAGGTGATGGCCCATAAGCCGCAACTGATGCGGGCGGTGATGAACCTTTACGGGGCGCTGCACACCGACAACCCCAACTTGCCCGAAGAGCTGAAGGAGCTGGTCAGCATCCGCATTGCCCAGATCAACGGCTGCCGCCACTACTGCCTGCCCTACCACACCCTGCAGGCGCAAAAACACGGAGCTAGCCCGGCCAAAATTGCGGCGGTGGCCCAGGCCCGCACCAGCACCCTCTACACCGAGGCGGAGAAACTGGCCATCGAGTACGCCGAGCGCATGACCGTGCCCAGCATGGTGGTTACCGATAGCTTCTTTGCCCAACTCAAAGCCATCTGGTCGGATGAAGATCTGGTGGAGCTCTCGGCCTGGATCGGCTTTATGAACTTCTGGACCAAGGTCATCGCTGCTTTGGATGTGCCTCTGGATCCTGTTTTTGCGGAGCAACTCCAGGCCTCCTAGGCCCAGTCGTCTCGCGTGCTGAAGCTGCGGTCGTACACCTGGCCGCGAGCGTGGATCTGGCGGGTGCGGGCAAACAGCTCCTCTTCGCTCAGGCCCCACTGCTCCAAGATCTGATCCAAATCCTGCTGCAGATCCCAGGCGCCAGGGAAACCTTGATAGCGGATGCGCAGACGGGCGACTTCGGCCAGCACCCAATCGGAGGGAGGGTTCTCCCGAGCCTGCGCCATCAGCTCATCAAGCACAGCCCTGTCGGTAGCATATAGCGGATGCTGTTGCTCCCGCCGAGATAAGCCATTCGGGGGTGAACCAGATGCCGCCATCCCTCTCCTTACCTTTTTTAAAACACTCTAGCCGAACCCATTAGGGGATCCTCAATGACGAAAATTGGGATCCCTGATGGCCTGAGAGATCGAGGAACCGCGGGAAAGCCGTTATACTGCAAATGTTGCAGACCATAAACATTCTTCAGTTGCGGAGGCGGCGGCTATGCCCATGCCCATGATCGAGACCCGTACCGACCGGATGCTGCTCAACTTTGGGCCGCACCATCCCTCTATGCACGGGGTCTTGCGCCTGCTGGTCACCCTCGATGGCGAAAACATCGTCGATTGCGAGCCGGTGATCGGCTACTTGCACCGCGGCATGGAAAAAATTGCCGAAAACCGCACCGTGGTGCAATACCTGCCCTACGTCTCCCGCTGGGACTACGGCGCTGGCATGTTCAACGAGGCCATCACCGTCAACGCCGTCGAGAAACTGGCCGGGATCCCGGTGCCCCGGCGGGCCAGCTACTTGCGGGTGATCATGTTGGAGCTGACCCGCATCACCAACCACCTGCTCTGGTTCGGCCCCTTCTTGGCGGACTTAGGCGCCCAAACCCCCTTCCTCTATGCTATGCGGGAGCGGGAGTGGATCTTGGATTTGTTTGAAGCCGTCACCGGCATGCGCCTCATCAACAACAACTACTTCCGCGTCGGGGGCGTAGCGGTGGATCTGCCCTACGGCTGGACGGAAAAATGCCTCGATTTTTGCGAGTACTTCCTGCCCAAAGTAGATGAGTACGAGCGGCTGGTTACCGACAACCCCATTTTCCGCCGGCGGCTGGAAGGGGTGGGGGTCATCTCCAAGCAGGATGCCATCAACTGGGGTCTATCCGGCCCCATGCTGCGCGCCTGCGGCGTCAACTGGGATCTGCGCAAGGTGGATCACTACGAGTGCTACGACGACTTCGACTGGGAGGTGGCCGTTTACCCAGAGGGGGATTGCCTGGCCCGCTATCGGGTGCGCATGAAGGAGATGCGCCAGTCCTGCAAAATTGTCCAGCAGGCGGTGAAGGCCCTGCCCGGTGGCCCCTTTGAAAATCTGGAAGCCAAACGCATGCTGGAGGGGCCAAAGTCGGAGTGGAACAAAGGCGATTACCAGTTCATCAGCAAAAAACCCTCGGCCAACTTCAAGATCCCCAAAGGAGAGGCCTACGTGCGGGTGGAGAGCGCCAAAGGCGAGCTGGGCATTTACATCGTCGGCGACGACAATGTCTGTCCCTGGCGCTGGAAAATTCGTCCGCCTGGCTTTGTCAATCTGCAGGTGCTGCCTCAGCTCATTCGCGGCATGAAGGTAGCCGATATGATCGCCATTCTGGGCAGCATCGACATCATCATGGGGGAGGTGGATCGCTAAAATACCGCTAGGAAAGCGAGGATAAAGGCGATGGCCTGGGCGATCTTGGTTCTGCCGCTCTTGATTGTTGCAACTATTGCCGCAATTATCGGCCCCAAGCAATGGGCCAAGTACCAAGAAGAAAGGCGTCGCCGCGCAGAGCAGCTATCCGATGCTCGCCTCCAGGCCATCATTCAGCAGGAGCTACGCCGCCGCCACCGTCCCCCTCAGTCGGATCCCAACGGCAAGGCTTAGTTAACGCACGGGATCCAAGGTTTTTTTGACCCACCGTCTTTAGGGAGCTACTCAACCCCATGACAACTGCCGGTATCGACCTACAGCTTGGCTTTGAGACTGCCCTGCAAAACTTGGGCTTGGGCCCAGGTGCTGCCCACGCCCTCTGGATGCCCCTACCCATGTTGTTGCTGGTCATCGCCGCCACTCTAGGGGTGATGGTGATGACTTGGCTGGAGCGCAAGATCTCGGCAGCGGCCCAACAGCGGATTGGCCCCAACATGGCCGGGCCGCAGGGGGTGCTGATCCCGATTGCCGATGGCCTCAAGCTCTTGACGAAGGAAGATGTGCTGCCCAGCCTGGCCGACCCGGTTTTGTTCACGCTGGGGCCGATCCTCGTTTTCCTGCCGGTCTTTTTGTGCTACCTGGTGGTTCCCTTCGGCCAGAACCTGTTGATCTCCAACATCGCCATCGGCGTCTTTTTCCTGATCGCCACCTCCAGCGTGCAGCCCATCGGCTTGTTGATGTCCGGCTACGGCTCCAACAACAAGTATTCCCTGCTGGGGGGGCTGCGGGCGGCGGCCCAGTCGATCAGCTACGAGCTACCCCTAGCTCTGTCGGTGCTGGCGGTGGTGCTGATGAGCAACGGCTTGGACACCGTGGGGATTGTGGAGCAGCAGAGCGGACTGGGGATCCTCAGTTGGAACGTCTGGCGGCAGCCGATTGGCTTTGTCATTTTCTTGATCTCGGCCCTGGCGGAAACGGAGCGGATCCCGTTCGACTTGCCGGAAGCCGAGGAGGAGCTGGTGGCTGGCTACCAAACGGAGTACTCCGGCATGAAATTTGCCCTGTTTTATCTGGGATCCTACGCCAACTTGCTGCTGGCTTCCCTGATTGCAGCGGTGTTGTACTTGGGCGGCTGGTCGTTCGTGGTGCCGGTGGAGACGATCGCCGCCTGGGCTGGGATCCCGTTGGACAACCCCTTTTTGCAGATCGGCGCGGCGGTCTTAGGGATTCTCATGACGATGGTCAAGGCTTTTATCTTCGTGTTCTTGGCCATCCTCTTGCGCTGGACCTTGCCGCGGGTGCGTATTGACCAACTGCTGGACTTGGGGTGGAAATTTCTGCTGCCCGTCTCGTTTGTCAATTTGCTGTTGACGGCAGCTTTGAAACTCGCCTTCCCAAGCGTTTTCGGGGGTTGAATGAAAGTAATGAAAGTAAAGAAAGCGAGAGAGGGAGAGAACAGGCCATGACTTTTCTGAAGCGAGTTGGCGAATACGTAAGCGATGCTTTCAAAGCGGCCAAGTACATCGGCCAGGGGATGGGGGTGGTTTTCGACCACATGGGCCGTCGCCCGGTGACTGTGCAATACCCCTTTGAAAAGCTGATCCCCTCCGAGCGCTTTCGGGGACGCATTCATTTCGAGTTCGATAAGTGCATTGCCTGCGAGATCTGTGTTCGGGTTTGCCCCATCGACCTGCCGGTGGTGGACTGGGCCTATAACACCGAGATGAAGAAAAAAGAGCTTTACAGCTACAGCATCGATTTTGGAGTGTGCATTTTCTGTGCCAATTGTGTGGAGTTTTGCCCCACCAATTGCCTCTCGGTTACCGAAGATTATGAGCTAGCCACCTACGACCGCCACGACCTCAACTACCACCAGGTGGCGATGGGCCGTTTGCCTTCCAAGGTCACGGAAGACCCGATGGTGACGCCGCTGCGGGAGTTTGCCTACCTGCCCAAGGGGGTGATCGATCCCCATGAGCTGCCTGCCGGATCCCAACGGGCTGGCAAGCGGCCGGAGGAGATTCTGGCAGAAATGAGAGCCGCCAAAGAGGCGAAAGCAGCCAAGGCCGCCGTGGAATAGGGATCCCCTGCACTCGGCACTGCTGTCCCTCACCCCCGACCCCTCTCCCCCTGGGAGAGGGGAGAAGAACTCTGCTTCAAGAAGGTGTTTTGTGGCCGCTATGGCTGTTTGAACTTGTGCGGCTCACTTGTCTGCAAGGTGGGGAAAAGTTTTCTGGATCCCTGAGTCAAGAACTGGAATGGGGGTGTCCAGGACGGATGGATGCCAGCCTTAGCCAACTCTAGGGAAAGGAAAAGGTAAACCTGCTCGCAGAGCCAGGAGAGGTGGCCGATCCGCTGAAGGTTTGTGCGGCGCTTCCGCTTTTGCGAACTGTTACAGTAAAGGGAATGGGAGCAGTGACCTGAGAACAGCGCCGGAACAACCTCACCTCAATAAGGTACAGGCCTGAGGGCGGGGTGGAGGCCCAAAAAACATTCTCTACAGGATTTTCTGTTACGGCAACGCAGTCGGCATTGGCATCCACATCTAGCTGTCCCCCAGAAGGAATAACCCGATTGTCAAAAAACACTGTCTGCTGCCTGGGATCCGTGACATATAGGTCAAGGTCATCGATAGTGCTCCAGGTGAGAGTAATCTGAATTGGGCCGGTGCCGAGCACCGGGGGAGTTGGAGATGGCCTCGGAGTCGGGAAAGGGGTCGCTGTCGGCGTCGGCGCAGATCCGCCGCCGATTCTCTCAGCAAAGTTCCCCTGGAAGCTGTTGCCGGCCAAGTAGGCGGCGACTACTGCCGCCGGTGTGCCGGGGGCTACTTGAATGGCTACCCCCGCGCCCTCGCCCCGAGCTAGGAACGTATTTCCGGTAATGGTGCGGGCCTGGGTTCCTTGCAAGATGCGAATGCCGACGCTGCCGGCTATCCTGCCCACGCCGATCTGGTTGGATTGAATCGCCGGCACCGATCCCGCTCCATCCAGTTGGATCCCGGTGGTGCCGCCGGCATCTGTCTGGCGAGCCTGCAGCGCCAACCCAGCCGCAGCAGTAGGCGGATCCCCTTCGATCTGGTTGTTGCGGAAGATCCCGCCGGAGTTGTTGCTGTAGCGAACCGCCAAAGCTCCCAGAGCTTGCAGGAGGATCGCGTTGTTCTCGAGGGTGGGATTGCTCCCCGGCACAGTGCCTATACCCACCCCACCGGCTTTGCTGACAATGGGTGAGACGCTCGCGACCCGGCCATTGCCGGAGATCTGCACACAGGGATCCAAAAATTGCTGGCACAGAATCTGAGCCAGTTGGCCCAAAGCCCCTTCCAGGACGGCGGCATTGCCGTTGACCAAGATGTTGGAGCGGGGATCGTTGAGGGTGACCTTGCGCGGCTGAAAGGTGCCGTCGTTCACCTGAACCCGTCCGCCCCCCAGCACCACGTCCACCCCCTGCAGGCTGGTTTGGCTGGCTACAATCACGTCAAACAGGCCGGTGAGGATCTCGTAAGCTGTGGAGTTGGTGACGCGAATGCGCCCGCCATTGGTGCCGTCGCCCCCATCCAGGGCCAGGTTGCTTTGCAAAGTTTCCCTGCCCGTCCCCAAGATCTGGATCAGCACCTCTAGCCCCGCTGTGGCGCTCTGTAGCCGCTGCGCTTCCGCAACTGCATCGGCCAGCTTGGTGAAGGGGCCCCTGACCGGATCCACTCTTAGGATGACAGGCTCCCCAGCCGGTGGCGAAAGAGACGGAGAGCTGCTGCCACTCCCCCCACAGCCGAGGGCAGCCCCCGCCAACAGGGGCAGCAGCAGGGAACGGATCCTCCAAGCAGATTTGGATACCTGGTCGGCCATAGGTGGAAAGCTCTTTACAAGTGCCTACTCGGTCAAGACTATCAGAGCAGCCAACAACTGCGACAAAGTACAGACGGCCGAGCCGGTGAAAATACTCTCTAACGAATCCCCTGCTCAGTCAATCCTTTGCCAGGGATCCGCAATCAATTGGCAACAAAAATCTCAAAAATCTAACGTTCTTCGGGAACTTGGATGGTTGCGGCGATAATGTCCTGCTTCAGCTTTCTGCGTGCTCTCTAGAAATTGGAAGCGGAAAGAAGAAAGCCTGCTGGCGGGCCTAGGGCCAGAATGGATTAACGTATCCCCCTTTTTGGGGGATCTCTAGGAATTGGCAAGAAAAGAAAAAGGAGCGCCTGTCTTGTCGAGAGAAGACCTGATGAGCCTGTCACTGCCCAAACTGGCCCTGACGTTGGGGGATCCCACGGGAATTGGGCCGGAGATTGTGCTCAAGGCGCTGGCAGAGCCCGAGGTGCGGGCCTGTGCGCGGATTACCGTGGTGGGCGATCGGCAGGTTTTGGAAGCTACCCACTGCCTACTGAGGGAGAGGTGTGCGGCTACCTTGGCCGATCCGGCAGGGATCCCAATGCTGGAATGCGACACAGGCTTTCGGTTACAGTCTGGCCGTATTGGTCGAGGGGATGCCGAGGGTGGGGCGGCCAGTTTTGTGTACCTGAAAACGGCAATCGAACAGACGCTGGGGGGCGAGTTTCAGGGGATCGTGACAGCGCCCATCGCCAAATATCTGTGGCATCGAGCCGGCTACCGCTTCCCCGGCCAAACAGAGGTGTTGGCCCAACTGAGCGGAGCTGAACGCTACGGGATGATGTTTGTCGCCCGTTCCCCCCACAGCAGTTGGCAGATGCGGGTTTTGCTGGCCACCACCCACATTCCCTTTGGCCAAGTGCCCACCGTGCTGACCCCAGACTTAGTGCGCACAAAGTTGGACTTGCTGGTGGGATCCCTGCGCCACACCTTCGGGATCCCGGATCCCGTGATCGCGGTGGCCGGCCTCAATCCCCATGCCGGCGAACGGGGTCAACTGGGATCTGAGGAAAAAGAATGGCTGACCGAGCTGCTGCGCACCTATCCCCACGCCCAAATCTGGGGGCCGCTTCCCCCTGACACCATGTGGCTGGCTCCCGCGCAAGCCTGGCACGGCCAAGGATCCCCAGCCGTGGCCGATGCCTACTTGGCTCTCTATCATGATCAAGGCCTGATCCCGGTGAAGATGCTGGCTTTTGAGCGGGCAGTTAACCTGACGATCGGGTTGCCTTTCATCCGCACCTCCCCTGACCATGGCACCGCCTTCGATATTGCCGGCCAAGGGGTGGCCCGCGCCGAGAGCCTCAAGCAGGCGATCCGGCTGGCAGCAGAACTGCTGGGCAACAATTCCCAACAATGCCTGTACCCGGCAATCTGAGGCTGTCTCCCGCCTCGAGGGGACGATTGGATGCGAGAACCGGAATGCTCTACCGCCGCTTTGGACGCACCCAGCAGCTCATTTCAGCCTTTTCTCTGGGCAGCATGCGCTTGGTCAATGTGCCCAGGGATCAGGCTCAGGCAACCGTTGAGGCAGCCTTGGCTGCAGGGATCAACCACATCGAAACGGCCCAGGCTTATGGTCACGCCGAGGCGCTCTTGGGCGAGATTTTGCCAGCTCTGCCCTTCCCACGCCATCAGTTGATTTTGACCAGCAAGCTCACTCCCAGCGATTGTCTGCGGGAGCGGCTGCAGGCATCCCTGCGCCGTCTGCGGGTGGATTATTTGGATCAGTTTGCCTTTCATGGTATCAATCTGCCGGAACATCTGGAGTGGGTACTGCAGAAAGGGCTGCCGATTCTCAAGCAGCTCCAGCAAGAAGGCTGGGTGCGCCACATTGGGTTTTCCACCCATGGATCCCTGGAGTTAATCCTGCAGGCCATCCAGACCGGATGCTTTGACTTTGTCAATTTGCACCATCACTTTTTCCAACAGCGCAATGCGCCGGCTCTGGAAGCGGCTGCCCAGCAGGATATGGGCGTGTTCATCATTTCTCCTGCCGATAAAGGGGGAATGCTCTATCGCCCCCCTCAACACCTGCAAGAGTGCTGTGCGCCCTTCAGCCCCTTGGAGTTTGCCTATCGTTTTCTGCTGGCAGATCCGCGTGTGCACACCCTCAGCTTGGGTGTCACTCATCCTGAGGAGTTGCAGGTGGCCTTGTCTGCTTTGCAGGATCCCGACCGTTGGTGGGTGGAGGGCCCACGGATCCAGGAACGGTTGCGCCAAGCCGAGCAGGAGCGTCTGGGATCCAGCCGCTGCGCTCAGTGCTACGCCTGCCTGCCCTGCCCAGAGGGGATTCACATCCCCGAAGTGCTGCGGCTGCGCAACTTGGCCATTGCCCACGACATGACAGAGTTTGCCCAGTACCGCTACAACATGTTTGGCCAAGCCGGACATTGGTTTCCGGGCTTGCCTGCCGACCGCTGTACCGAATGCGGCGACTGTTTACCCCGCTGTCCAGAGCATCTGCGGATCCCAGAGTTGCTGGCTGAGGCTCATCGGTTGCTGCATCGCTCTCCTATTCGGCGGCTCTGGGAGTAGCAGCTCGCTCTATGGCTTGACAATGCCACCTGTTTTGTTTGGTCGAGTTTAGCTCGAAGTTGGCAGAGATTTGCTTATAATTGCCTGAGCGCGTTGATTAACTTTAACTCGCAAGGCGGAGCGTCCGGGTGAACAGTCAGAGTCAAGACCGCTTAGATCGGGTGGAGCAACTGCTGGCTTGGACGGCCGAACAGGTTGCTGCCAACAGCCGAGAAATCCAGGAGCTGCATCAGTCCATCCAGGCCAGCCGCGCTGAGTCTGCCGAGCAGAATGCCGCCCGCCTGCGGGAAATCCAGGAGCTGCATCAGTCCATCCAGGCCAGCCGCGCTGAGTCTGCCGAGCAGAATGCCGCCCGCCTGCAGGAAATCCAGGAGCTGCATCAGTCCATCCAGGCCAGCCGCGCTGAGTCTGCCGAACAAGCTGCTGCCCAGGCTCAAAGCTTGCGAGAGCTACAGCAGGTTGTCAGCGAGACCCGCTCTGACCTGGCCCATCTTGCCGAATGGGCAGAAGAAGTGACTCAAGCTCTGATTACTCTCACCGCTCTACAACAAGAGCACGAACGGGCTATGCAGGCCATCAACCAACGTCAAGCGGAAACGGATCAAAGGTTCAACATCCTCCTTGAGGAAGTACGCTACCTAATTCGCAAGCAGATTTCTGACGGAAGTCCTCCTCCCCCCTCAGCCTGAACACCAGGATCCCTTCAGAACTGCGAGGGCAGCCCTAATCTTCATCCACTTCCCACTCCAATAGGTGTGCATAGGGAGCCACCAAGCTGGGAGCATAAAAGGCAATGGCTCGAAGGGCATGCCAGTCTTCCAAGCAGCCAAAGACAGTTGGGTAGTCATTGCGCTCCAACCGCTCTGCAATTGCGGCCACATCAGCTTCGGTAAACTGGCCGGGATCCATTCCCTTGGCGGGGGCTTCTACTTTGGACTTGGATCGGGCAGACATAGGCAGTTTGAACACGCTACAAGCCGATCTTAACCTCTTCTTTTCGCGCGGCGAACCTTGACCAAAGACTTAACATATAGCCATTTCAAATAGCAATAAAACGGTTTGTGACATCGTTATGGCTACGCAACGCTGTCGCGAACGCGCCGGCGGCGCGGAGCGCTATCCCTTACTCCCCGTTCCAAAGGGGAGGATTCTGAATGACTGGTATTGCTTGGCAACGCTGCGTGAACAGTTTCCAGATACCAGATAGTTGTTTGCTTTTTTAAGAAAGGTGTGGGTTGGTGTTGTGTCGAGACCAAAATGCAGCGCTTAACATTCTGCGGGGGGCACTGGAGCTGTTGGGGATGGAGTGGAACTGCCCCGCAAGAGGGAACGACTGGGGAGACCAACACCTCTGCTGTGGAGGGGGAACCCAAAACAGTAAGTGGGGTCGTTGAACCAGTAATCCCAAAGGGCGACCTTGGGAGAATCCCCTAGCTTTAGCTATGGGGAGTATGTCAAAAAATCCCCAGTTGTTGTGCCTTGAGGAGGGCGGTGACGCGGTCGGTGGCGTCTAGCTTGCGGTAGGCGGCGCTGGCGTACTCTTTCACGGTCTCGACACTGATGCCGAGGCGGCGGGCGATCTGCTTGTTGGCCAAGCCTTGGCTCATCAGTTGCAGCACGCACAACTCGCGGGGGGTGAGCTTGGGCAACTCCTGCCGGGCAGGCAACCAGTCTCGGTCGGGGTTGGCCAAGATCTGCCGAATAACGCGGGCCAGCTCCGCCGGATCGGTTTCTTTGGAGAGGTAGCCTTTGGCCCCAGCCCGCCGCGCTGACTCGATCAAGGCCGGCTCCTGAAAAGTAGTCATCATCACCACCACCACCGGCAGGCCCAGCTCGGCAATCTGTTGGCAGGCGGCGATCCCGTCCCCATTGGGCATACGCACATCCAAAATGGCCACCTCGACGGGGCAACGGCGACAGTACTCAACGGCCTGGGATCCCGTCTCGGCTTCCGCCACCACCTCGAATCCTTGCGCTTGCAGGGCAAACTTCAGCCCCAGCCGAAACAGAGGATGGTCATCGGCGATGAGGACGCGGACAGGAGAACTCATGGCAGGGGATCCCAGCCTATGAGAGGGCTGAGTTCATTCTGCCCACAAGAGGGATCCCGGATAACGTGCCCTCACCCCCAACCCCTCTCCCAAAGGGAGTCAACCCAAGCGCTCCGCGCCGCTCACGCGACCACCCCCAACCCCTCTCCCTTTGGGAGAGGGGAGTTAGTTTTTCACAAAGACCATGCCCCAGGCACTGGGGTTGAAGGCGGGATCCAGCCGGGTTTGGGCATTGTACAGAGCGCCCGTCAGATCGGCTTCTTCCAAAAAAGCGCCGCGTAGATCGGCCCCACGCAGATCGGCCTGGCGCAAGGTGGCTCCTGTCAGGTCGGCGCCGGCGAGAATGGCCCCTCGCAAATCAGCGCCGCTGAGGTTGGCCACCTGAAGATTGGCTCCTGTGAAATTGGCCTGCTGCAGGTTGGCCTGGCTGAGATCGGCTTCCCACAAAAAAGCTCCGCCCTGCTCCGCACCGCTCAGGTTGGCGCCGCGCAAATCGGCCAAGTTGAGGATTGCCTGGGAGAGGTCGGCAGCTTGTAGGTTGGCCTGCCTGAGGATGGCTTCTTTCAGGTTGGCCCCCTGCAAATCAACTCCCGGCAGCTCGGCTCCTGTCAGGTCGCAGGCGGGGCAATCTTTGCCGGGAAAAACGACTTGAGAGCGGCCCAGTTGGGCGTCCAACTCCAGTTGGGCAAAAACAGGAACCGCCGGCATCCCGACCACCCCGCCGAGGAGACCGACCCAGAACTGGGGCCATGCCATTTTTTTCACTGGGATCCCTCCCTCACCCCCAGCCCCTCTCCCAGAGGTGCTCAAGCGCTCCGCGCCGCTCACGCGACCACCCCCAGCCCCTCTCCCTCTGGGAGAGGGGAGCTGGGGATCAACCTAGAACTATAGCTGCTTACGGGGGATACGCCATCAAGTCTCAACCTGGCCTGGAAGTGGCTGGCAGTGGGGGCAAAAGTGGGCTGAGCGGCCCGCCAGCTTGATCCGCTGAATGGGGGTGCCACAGAGGCGACAGGGATCCCCTTCTCGACCGTACACCCATGCCTGCCCTTGGTAGTTGCCGTTAAGCCCACGCAGATCCCGGTAATCCCGCAAGGTGGTGCCCCGCTGCTCCAGCCCGACCCGCAACACCTCGATCAAAGCTTCCCGCAGGCGTGCCTTGGCAGAGTCGGAGAGCTGCAAGGCGGGCGTCAAGGGGTGAATGCCGCTCAGAAACAGGGCCTCGTCGGCGTAGATGTTGCCCACCCCCGCCACCAGCGACTGATCCAGCAGGGCGGTTTTGATGGGGCGCCGGCTCTTCCGCAAGGACGCCTGGAAATAGGCTTCTGAAAAGGCCGGCGACAGCGGCTCCGGCCCCAAGCTCTGCAGAGCGGCGATCACCGTCTCCGGCTCCACCCCGGCGGGCACCAGCCACATCTGGCCAAAGGTACGCAGATCTACAAAGCGCAGCTCCCACCCCCGCTCCAGGCGCAGCCGGACGCGGGTATGGGCCGGCAAAGGCTCGGATCCCTGAACCCAGAGCAATTGCCCGGTCATGCGCAAATGCACACCCAGAACCGCTCCGGAATCTAGGGATCCCAAAAGATATTTGCCTCGCCGCTGCCACTGGGTAAAACAGGCGCCGATTAAGCTTTGCCCAAAAATCTCCTTTGCCGGATAGGCAATGGTGCGCGTCAGGAGCACCTCCACTGCCAGTATCCGCGGCCCCAGGGTGAGGCGCTGCAAATCTTGCCGAACCGTCTCAACTTCTGGCAGTTCCGGCACAGAACGCCTCACTCAAGCAACACAGCTCCCGGCGATGAGAACTCCCCCTGGTTTAGCTAGCCGGGGTGGCTTTGGCCTTGGCTTTGGGAGCTTCCAGCACCTCCAGCTCATCTTCGCGGAAGTTGTTGGTGTTGATGTTGTAGTAGTTGATCTTGTCGAAGCGGACGATCACCGGATAAAGAATGCCGCTGGTATCCACCGCCGCAACCGTTCCCACATCCCGATACCAGTAGGATTCTTTCCGCAACACACGGACTTTGGCACCACGCTGAATCGCCATGAGGGTTCTCTCCATTGACCTGCACTTCAGATTACCCTAGTCCGTGAGAAGGCTGCGATTTCCGAATTTTTGTAACAGGGATCCCTGTCGTTCTTGGCTGGGGAGGGGGAGCCGATGAAACGCCGCACCTGTGGGGCCTGGCTCTTGGGTTCTGCTGTGGCCTGGGGTTTGCAAGGGCTGCCCCATCCGCGCGATTTTGCCATTGTCCTCAACCTGAACACCGGTCGTCTGACGAGGGTTTGGCAGCCGGAGCAGGCTGCGCAGATCAGGGCCAGCCCTGGCTCAACGGTCAAGTGCGCCGTGGCCGCCGCTGCCTTGCAGACCGGGATCAGCTCCGGCGAGCGGGCCATCCACTGCCCCGGCTGGTGGGATCCGCCACCGCAATTGGGGTTGGGCCGGCTCACTTGCTGGGATCCGCGCGGACATGGGGAGCTCAACTTGCGCCAAGCTTTGGCTCGGTCTTGCAACGTGCATTTTTACCAGTTGGGCTGGGAGCTGGGGGCCAAGACCCTGGTGGAGTGGCTGCGCCGCTTTGGTTTGACCCAGACAGAAAACACGGCCCCGGCACCGCTGTTGGCGACCGGTCTGGCCGGCTCGGCGGATCCCTGGGAGCTGTTGGTGTATGCGGGGGTGATCGCCCGCCGCGGCGTTCCCCTTTCTGGGGAGATATCCCTGCCTGCTCTCTCTTTGCCGGATCGCATCTGGGATGCTCTCCATGCCGGCATGCGTTTGGCAGCAACGGCGGGCACCTGCCGCGGCATCGCCCCAGACGGGATCCCGGTGGCCGCTAAGTCTGGGACCATCCTTAATCCTCACCGACGCGGACAACCCGTTCTCTGGGCCGAAGATTTCCAAGCTTGGTTGCTGGCTTTTTGGCCTCTGCCGGATCCCCGCTGGGCGCTGGTGCTGCACCTGCATCAGGGCAAAGCCTACGAGGCGGCCATTCCCCTGGCGCGGCAGATCATCGCCGCCATCGGAACCAGATGATCACCTTCCTTGCAATCATGAAGAAATGCAAACTATACTGAAGGTTAGCTGCTGTTCCTGTAATCGTTCTTTGCGGATCCCTGCTCACCCTCGTTCCAATTCCATTGGAGGTTCTTATGTCCAACCCCAACCTGTCTGAGCCCAAGTTTGGATTTAACGAATATGCCGAGCGTCTCAACGGTCGCGCGGCCATGATCGGCTTTGTATTAGCCATTGTCATTGAAGCGGTGACGGGCCAAGGCGTCGCCTCCTGGCTGGGCCTGATCTAGAAAACTCGGCTTGCTGCGCTGCGGGCCCTAGAGTTAGTCTTGAAGCGACAAACGGGAGACTCTTGGATCCTGGTGAGTGGAGAGGCAAGCTTAGAGGCCCTGCTTGCCTTACTCTTTGTTGAGTCGAAGAAAAGTTTTGCTCTGGGGTCTGCCGGCTGGCAGGCCCTTATTGACAGAAAAAACGTCCGCGCCCCTACCCGAATCCTTGTAGGAAAAGCGAAACCGGTTGTGCTCTTCCAACCCCCCTCTCCCCCTGGGAGAGGGGCTGGGGGTGGTCGCGTGAGCGGCGCGGAGCGCTTGGGCTGACTCCCCCTGGGAGAGGGCAAAATCTCAACTGATCCCTTCCTGGCATTTGGCGATGGGCATGCGCCAGCCGGTGCCAAAGGCGCGATCGGTAACCCGCAGGCCGGGGGGAGCCTGGCGGCGCTTGAACTCGGCCTTTTGAACCAGGCGCAGCACCTGTTGTACGGTGTCGGGATCAAACCCTTGGGCCACCAGCTCGGCAGCCGACTGGTGCTGTTCGATGTGCCGCTGCAGGATGGTGTCCAGCAGGTCATAGGGGGGCAGGCTGTCGCTATCTTGTTGGCCGGGCCGCAGCTCCGCCGAGGGAGGCTTGGTAAGGATGGGGAGTGGGATCCGCTCCCCCTGGCGGTTGATCCAGCGGGCCAGGCGGTAGACCCAAGTTTTGGGCACATCGGAGATCACCGCCAGGCCGCCGGACATATCCCCGTAAAGGGTGCAGTAGCCCACCGCCAGCTCCGACTTGTTGCCTGTGGTCAAGAGCAGCCGGCCAAACTTATTGGAAAGGGCCATGAGCAGGGTGCCGCGAATGCGCGATTGCAGGTTTTCTTCCGTCGTGTCGGGGGGCAGGCCGGCGAAAGCTTCTGCCAGCAGGTGCTGGTAGCTCTCCATAATCGAGTGAATGGGCAGCTTCAGGGTAGGGATCCCCAGGTTTTGCGCCAGTTGGTAGGCATCGGTCAGGCTGCCCGGGCTGGAATAGGGAGAGGGCATGAGCACCCCCAGCACTCGCTCCGGGCCCAGGGCATCGGCGGCAATGACAGCAGTAACAGCCGAGTCGATCCCCCCCGAGAGGCCCAGCAAGACTTCGCGAAAGCCACATTTGCTGACGTAGTCGCGGGCGCCCAGAACCAGCGCCTCGTAGAGCTCTGCTTCCGGCTCCGTTGGCCAGCGGGATCCCGGCGGGCTCTGTTCCTCGTCGGGGGGATGGGTCAGCGCCTCCACATCCACAATCAGCCGATCCGGCGCGAAGGCAGCGGCTTGGGCCACCAGCCGGCCCCGGCCATCTAGGGCGCAACTGGCCCCGTCGAAAATGAGGTCGTCATTGCCCCCCACCTGGTTGACGTAGAGGATGGGCAGGGCATGCTTGCGGGCCAGGGATCCCAGCATCTCCACCCGCAATTTTTGCTTGCCCAGGCTAAAAGGAGAAGCCGACAGATTGATGAGTAAATCGGCGCCACAGCGGGCCATCTCTTCCACCGGATCGCGGTGGTAGCGGCGGTGGCGCCAAAAGTCGCGGTCGTTCCAGATATCTTCGCAGATGGTGAAGCCCAGCCGGCGACCACGGTACTCGATGGGCCGGGGCGGGGATCCCGGCTCGAAGTAGCGATCCTCGTCGAAGACATCGTAGGTGGGCAGGAGCGACTTTTGAAACCAGTGGCGGATCTGACCCCCTTCCAGCCAGGCCGCGGCGTTGTAGAGGGGCCGCCCCTCCGGCAGAGGGTTGGGCTGCACGGATCCCACCACCACCGGAATGCTATCCCGCAGCCGGGCGGCCAACTGCTGCAAAACTTGGCCTGCCCTCTCGACCAGGGCCGGGTAGAGCAACAGGTCGCGAGGCGGGTACCCCAACAGGGCCAGCTCAGAGGCGATGGCCAGCTCCGCTCCTGCCGCTGACGCTGCTTCCACCGCCAGACGGATGCGCTCGGCATTGCCGCTGAGATCGCCAACGGTGTAGTTCAGTTGCAGCAGCGCTATCTTCACCCTGGCCCCCTTGGCCGAGAACGGCTGTCCTAGCAAGTGGTGGATTTCACGATAATAGGCCAGCTCCAAGGGGAGATTTGGCTCCCCGTCAGCGTCTCTCCGGCTCCGCCAACGCAGTTGCCGGCAAATCGGCCTCCGGGTGGAAGTAGCGGTAGATCTGGCGCGCCAGCTTGGGGCCAATGCCGGGCACCCGGGCCAACTGGTCTTCTGAGGCCACCTGGATGCGAGCAATCGACCGAAACTCTTCCATCAGCAGCTTTTGCCGGTACTTGCCCAGGCCGGGGATCTCGTCAAGCGTAGAGGCCTGTTGGCGCAGCTTCCGTTGCTGGCGATGGTAGGCAAGGGCAAAGCGGTGGGCCTCATCTCGCAGGCGTTGCAACAGCAGGCGAGCCGGATCTTGCGCAGCCAACCGCAGCGGCACGGGATCCCCCGGCAGGAAGATCTCTTCTTCTCGCTTGGCCAAGGCAATCACCGGCAGGTGATCCAAACCCAAATCCGCCAAGACGGCCATGACTGCCGACAGTTGCCCCTTGCCCCCGTCGATGAGCACCAAATCCGGCTGATCCTCGGGAGTCATCTTGCTGAAGCGACGCCGTGCCACCTCGGTATGGCTGGCAAAATCATCGGAATGGCCGGGGCGTACCTCAGGGTTGCGAATCTTATAGCGGCGGTAGTGTTGCTTGGCCGGCAGGCCATCGATAAACACCACCTGACTGCCCACAGCATCGGATCCCTGAATGTGGGAAATATCGTAAGCTTCCAGACGGCGGGGCGGCTCCGGCAGATCCAAGACTTCCGCCAAGCGCTCCAAGGCAGCAGTGTTCTGATCGGCCAGGCGCTGGCTGCGGGCTAGCTCCAGCTCGGCGTTTCGCTCCACCAACTCGATCAGCTCTGCTTTGCTCTGCCGTTGAGGGGTGATAAGGCTTACCTTGCGGCCCTTTTTCTGGCTCAGCCAAGACTCCAGAAAATCGCGATCGGGCAATTCATACTGGGTCAAGATTTCCGAAGGAATTTCCACCGGATCACAGTATTGGTAATGTTCTTGTAAAACTCGCTGCAAAATCAACGCCGGATCATCGCCCCGATTTTCGGCAACAAACCCCAGCCGTCCCACCAACTTGCCGGCCCGCACCTGAAACAATTGAATGCAGGCTCGCGAATCGTTCATGGCCAGGGCCAGAGCATCACGGCTGGCGCTAGAGTTGGGCAAAGAGACCTTCTGGGATTCGCCCAGTTGCTCTAGGCCGCGGATTTGATCCCGATATCGCGCGGCTGCCTCGTAATTTTCTTGTTCGGCAGCCTGGATCATTTTCTCTTGCAGTTGTCTGATCAGCTCATCCGTCTGGCCTTGGAAGATCATGGCTACTTGAGCTAGCGTTTTGCGGTAGTCTTCTGGGCTGATCAAGCCTTGACATACTCCGGGACAACGTCCAATGTCATAGTTCAAACAGGTGCGATCTTTGTACAGAGGCTTAGATCGTTGACGCAAGGGGAAAATTCGCTTGACCAATCCAAGGGTGTAGCGCAACAAACCGACATCAGTATAAGGGCCGTAGTATTTGTCTTGATTCTGATTGAGACGACGGTGACGAGTGATATAAAGCTGTGGATAAAGCTCTGACCAGGTGATACACAAGTAAGGATACTTTTTATCATCCTTAAGGAGGACGTTATAGGGGGGTTGGTGAGTCTTAATTAGATTGTCTTCTAGAGCCAAAGCTTCACTTTCATTATCGGTAACGATAAACTCAATTTCACAAACCTGAGCTACCATGCGCTGAATGCGAGGAGACAGATCATCAGCAAAACGGAAATAAGAACGCACGCGAGAGCGCAATTTCTTAGATTTGCCTACATAGAGAATTTGATCTGTAGCATCTCGCATTAGATATACGCCAGGCTCGGTGGGAATCTCTCTAAGACGGCTTTCCAAAGCGTCACGATTTTGAATCAGGGGAACAGTCATAGAGTTCGGTTCTACCAGGCAGAGTCAGGGATCCCATGGCTTCAATCTAGCAATGATACGACTTTTTCCGGCAACGCCGACTTCAACCGATGCAGAGGTACAGGTAGGTATGCGCTGAGAAGGGAACTTCAGGCTCCTCTACCCCAAGGTCGGGGTTATCCTAGGTGCCTATGGATCCCTGCCGGTCATTACTCCCGAAGAAGTCAGCCACGCTGGCCTTAGCTTGCAAAGTAAATGAGATGGGATCCCTCGGCTTAAAGGTTAACCTGAGCCCCGTTAAAGAATCCACGAATAATGAGAATAACTCCCCCTTGATCAGGAGTACCCGTATTTCCGTCGCCAGTTGGTGGATTCGGGCCTATGACTTGATTATCCGTAGGGAACTCTTGCTCAATAAAGAATTGCCCAGAGATATTCGAGCCAGAGGTGGTCGGGTCGAAAACCAAATTCAAGTTGCCCCGCAGCAGGGAACCGCCAATATCTGCTCTGTTGAACGGCCCGGCCAGTTGCGCCCCAGCTAAGGTGCGGAAGACAAAATCTCCTGTGGTGGGGACAATGCCCTGGATGATAACGGGACTGAGATTAGTTCCCTCCACAGGTGAGCCAGGTAAGGTACCCGTAGAGCGCTCGGTGCGCAGGGAGAAAAAGTAGTCAAAGGCCGTAGGAGCACCCGGACGCTCAGGGACGGGCAATTGCGGGATCGGAGTGGGGAAAGGTCGTGGCGGCGGGCTGACCTGGACAAAGTTGAGGACTGTGCTGACATTGGCCGGGTCAAACTCCGCTTGTACCCGGCCGTTCAGCAGACGCCGGATGCGCACCAACTGGTTGGGCAAGATGTTCGGACGAGTGGGATCCGGAGCAAATAGCACCGACTGCGTACCCACCTGGGCGGGACGATAGACGATTTCCGCCTGGTTGGGGCGGAAGTTCAGGCGGGCAAAGAGAGCCAGGGCATCTTCAGGAGTGCCATCGCCGGCCACGCCCCGCTGCCGCACCACGAAGCTGGCGGAGAAGCTGCCGGTTTGCAGGATGGCAGTGACAGGCCCTTGAGGTGGGGGAGGATTGACAAAGGATCCTGCCGGTGGGTTGCCATTAGGGCCGGGATCTTCATAGAGTACCCCCACGGTAGGGACAATAAGAGAAGAATCTCCCTCTAAGACGACTTGGTTGCCATTGCGGCTAACCAAGATGCGGCGCACGGTTAAAGTTAAAACAGTTTCCGTATCCGGATCGGCAGCTCTAAAGGTTGTATTGACTCGAATGCGCTGGTCGTTGGGGTTTGTCGAAAGGGCAACCAGCCCGGCAATGCTGAATTGCGTAGATAGCCTGCCGTCGTTGGGGCCGAAGGCGATGAGATTCACCAGCGGCGTGGATCGGGCAATCTGGATGGCCAGTGTGCTGGAGCGAAGGGTTGAGTCAATTGTCAGTTCATTGGCTGGGATCTCATTGACCGGCAGAATGCGGGCCTCTACGTTGGTAATGCGGGCTTCTCCGCTGCCTTGAAAGCCGCTACTCCGCACAGGGATCCCGTTGTCAAATTTTGGGTTGACGAAATCTAACCGCAAGCTGGTGGTCTCCAGCACCGAGCCGGGGGTAAAGCGATACTCCTGCGCCGAGACAAACGCCGTGGGATCCACCTGGACAGGCCCCGGCAAGGCGGGGGATTCGTCAATTTGACCGCAGCCACCTAGGAGCAAGACTCCACACAAAACTGCCAATGAGCGACCTTTGAAGTTCATACGGCACTGCCTCACACACCCTAATCTGGGGAAATCCACACACAAAATGGAGGAAAAGGCACCCAACCCCCAACGCTACAGGTAAGCTGGCCGCCCCTGTTCGAGGCTATGATACCCCATATCTAGGGGATGGGCCATTTCCAAAAAAATTTCTTGGATTTGCTTTGCCGCTTGCTTGACAACGCCCCAAGATGCAGTAGAACTAACAGCAGGCATCCGCCTTTGAAACGGGATCCCTCATAATCTTGCCCATGCACAGAGGCAAATTCAGTGGATCCCGGCTGGGCGCTGTTGGAAAGATTTGCTGTGGTGTGAGTGAGTGGAGAATTCCCCGATGAAACGACGTTCTGGCTCAGGCCCTGGCCGTGGCGGCCTTTCTCTTCTGGCAACTTGGGCTTCGCT
>NZ_JANSJC010000010.1:0-82500 GCF_047462375.1 Synechococcus sp. H55.8
GGCAGAGGAAGAGACAAAAATCTCGCCGTAAAGCGGATGGGGAAACCCCACCCGCCTGCGCGGTGGGGTAGTTCATGAGAGACAGAGGTTGCCGGTGGGATAAACTGAGATGCAGACAGGTGATTTTTGAACCTGACCTCTGCCCTGGTTCTCCCGCTCTGGTGGTTCTGATAAACAAAAACGATGATGTCCTCCCGCTCCTCTTGGGTCCCAGGTGCCGCTGCCGCGGGGAGCGGGATCTTTGTCTTCGCATTGGTGGTGGGCCTGCTGGATCAGATCCTGCCGACCCTGCCCAAGGTTTCCCTGTCCTTGGCCGGGATCCCTGGCCTGGTAGCGGCAATTGGGGCCTCCTACGGGGTTTGGCGGCTGGTTCAGATGGGTCTGCAGTCGCATTCCTGGCCTGACTTTCGAGCCTCGCTGCTGGCGGCTGTGTCCCCCTTCGATCCCGCCGATCACGGTGGCAGGCCGCGGCGACCCGAGGTGGATCCGCGTCCTCTGCAAGTGGCTGAGGAGATCCGCCAAACCCAGCTCCGCCACCAAAAGATCCTCGACCGCATCAAGCAGCAGGTGAAAGCCGAAATCCAAACCTGCGAACGCGCCCAAGCGCAACTGCGCAGCGAGCAGCAGCGGTGCCGAGTTCTGCAGGCCCAAGCCCAACAGTTGCAACGGCATCTGCAAAATCTCCAAACATCACCCCCGCCCTCTTCCCCAAACTCCAAACCGGCCAAACCCACACCAGGGCGGGAACTGCACCAAAAGCTCCGCCAGCTTCAATCGCAAGTTACCGCCCTAAAAATAGAGCTGGAACGCCAAGGGATCCAACTGCAGCAGTCGGAAGCCGAGCGGGCCCAGCTCCAGCAGCAGCAGCAAAAGCTCAAGCGCCTCCTGCAGCGCACAAAATGCGAGAATCGGCAGTTGCGCTCTCAACATGACCAATGGGCTCGGCAACTGGAGCAAACTCAACAGGAGCTGCAGGTTTTACGGCAGTCCTACCGTGCCTTGCAGGTTCTCCAAGAAATAGGCGCTACCTTAGCCCAGAAGCCACTCCCTGAGATCCCAGAAAAGGAGCCTTCTGGAACCTCCAGCTAGCAGCCTCAACTCACCCGCTTGAGCACGAACACACTCCCCTCGCTGCCCCGACCCATCCGTAAGTCTTCATCCAAATAGGTAATGTCCAGCCAGCCTGTTGGCTCGCGGCGGCGAAGGTCGATCTTCACCGCCGGGATCCGCTCTGGAGCCCGTTCAAGCAAATGGAGAAAACTCTCGATCTCGTAGCTCATCAACGCTTGGGAGCCGAGCACAAAGCGCTCGAAAATGACCCTGACCCGGCGTTCCGACTCCGGGTAGAAGCGGGCCGCCACCGCCAAAACTCCCCGTGGCAGCCAACCGGATCCCTGGATCTCCGCCACGTTGAAGACCCGTCCAGCTTTGGCCCGAATGCACTGGTAGATCTCGCCGGTGGTCAGAAAGGGCAACTTGGCCAGCCGCAGCAGGTCTGTGCTGGTGGTAAATAGGGTGAGCCAGTTCCCCTCCAACTTTTCAGGGGCAGAGGTTGGCCTGGGGGTGGGGTTGAGCACTTCCAGGGCAGCAATGTGAGACAAGATTTGGGCTTTCTGGTCAGGGGAAACCTTCCGGCCTCGGTCGGCCACCTCCAGCAGGCGCAACAGGGCCAGTTTTTGCTCAGCCAAAGACCCAGGCATGGGCTTACCGCAGCAGCACGACCCTATTTTAGGAGTTGGTGGCAGCCGAGTAGGGAAAGGGGGATCCCGGCCCTCAGCCAGTCAGCTCTTCCACCCGCCTGAGCTCTGCCACCTGCTCGTACCCCAGGCCTGCCCGCACCAACAGGGGCTCCGGCCCCGTGAGATCGATGACCGTCGAGACCTGGGCCCGATAGGGAGCCTCGTCATCCAGCACCAGATCCACCTGTTTCTCCAACTGTCGCATTTCCTCGGCGGTAAAGATTCCCCCCTCTTCCCAATCCCCAACAGAGTCAAAACCCACCTCCAAAGAGCCAACGGGATCCCCGCCCAGCTTGGCCGAGGTGGAGACGATGGGGTTGCCTAACTCGGCCAACAGCGCCTGACAGATGGCCGAATCGGGCACGCGGATGCCAGTGGTTTTCCGCTTGGGATCCATCACCAACCGGGGCACCAGCTTGGTGGCCGGCAACAGAAACGTAAACGGGCCTGGGATCAGCCGCCGCATCAGTCGATAGGCGGGATCGCTCACCTGGGCGTACTGGGCAATTTGGGAAAGCGAAGGGCACAAAAAGGTGAGGGGCTTGTCGTTGGAAAGCCGCTTGAGACGCCTTACCCGCTCT
Source organism: Synechococcus sp. H55.8 (assembly GCF_047462375.1). Lineage (NCBI taxonomy): Bacteria > Bacillati > Cyanobacteriota > Cyanophyceae > Synechococcales > Synechococcaceae > Synechococcus > Synechococcus sp. H55.8. Next base: position 2,321 of record NZ_JANSJC010000010.1, read on the forward strand.
ACCGCTTGCTTGTGGGTCACATCGCAGCCAATGGCATAGACCGTATCAGTGGGGTAGAGCATGACCGCCCCTTCCCGCAGAGCGGCTGCAATCCGTTGGATGGAGCGGGCCTGGGGATGCTGCGGATGGAGCTTAAAATACTCGGCCATTCGGGAGAAAAAAGCAAAATCTCAAGATTCGGGGCAGCTAGGGCTTTCCGCCACTTCCACAACCCCTGCAGAACGGGGAGTGGGCGGCACCGGCAGGGATCCCTGCGGCCAGTCCTTCAGTTGTTGCATCAGGGCTTGGATATGCAGACGTGGCAGGTAGGGCCAGTCGCCCGCCTCCTCTAGATCCTGCAGCACCCGATACAAAGCTTGACGGGTGTTGGGCAAAGCCTCCCGAAAGGCACCCTCCAGGATTGCGCGGTGCATCTCCTCCAGCAGCCGCAGGAGCAGCAACAGCTCCACACACGCTCCTGCCCTCGCCTGGGCTGCCTGTTCAACAGCCAACATGATCTGACGCAAATCCGGTGGCAGATCCTCCGCCGAGATATACATAGCCACTTATCTCTGGAGCTTGGCAAGGCATGGGCTCTCCCATTCTAGGATGCTTCCGCCTCAGGACTGGATGGATTTTGCCCCCACGAGATCCAGCTCCGCAGGGGATCCCCGACCCAGGCACTGCCACACCCGCTGCAAGAGCGGATCCAGCCCCTGCCTGGCAATCGCAGAAATGGCCACCACCGAAGTGCCGGCGGCAGCCGATAGCCTCTGGGTGCGCTCGGCAACCTGCTGAGGATCCAGAACGTCGATCTTGTTCAAAACCAAAATTTGCGGCTTATCGATCAACCCGTGGCCGTAGGCGCGCAGCTCCTGCTGAATGGTCTGATAATCTCTGACGGGATCCGCCGCTGTGCCATCCACCAAATGGATCAGCACCCTGGTGCGCTCCACATGGCGCAAAAACTCGTGGCCCAGCCCCACCCCCAAGTGGGCCCCCTCGATCAGCCCCGGAATATCGGCAAACACCACCCCATCTCCGGAAGGATGAGGCACTACCCCCAAATTGGGCTGCAGGGTGGTGAAGGGGTAGTCGGCAATCTTAGGCCGGGCAGAAGAGACCACCGAAATCAGGGTGGACTTGCCCGCATTGGGCAGGCCGACAATGCCTACCTCGGCAATCAACTTCAGCTCCAGGCGCAGGCGCACCCGCTCTCCGGGTTCGCCCTTGGTAAATCGGCGGGGGGCACGATTGTGGTTGCTTAAAAAATGGGCGTTGCCCAGGCCGCCTCTGCCCCCGCGGGCCACCAACACTCGATCCCCCTCACACACTAGATCCCCCAGCAGCTCGCCGGTTTGAGCGTTGAACACCATCGTGCCACAGGGCACCCGCACCAGCCGATCCGCACCACCAGCCCCGCTGCGATGGTTGGGCCCCCCTTTGGCCCCATGTTCTGCCTTGATCACCGGCTGAAAGCGAAAATCCAGCAAGGTCTGCAGGCCGGGATCTGCCACCAGGATCACCGAGCCGCCCCGCCCACCATTGCCACCGGATGGCCCCCCAGCCGGCACATACTTTTCGCGGCGGAAGGCCACGATGCCATCTCCGCCATTTCCCCCTTGCACTTCAATTTCGGCTTGGTCAATAAAGTGCAATCGTTCTTCTCCCAAATCTTCTATGCTCTAGCTTGGCAAGATCGCCGGGAAACTTGCCACAAAAGACGCCCCGCTGAGCTACTATGGTATTTCCCCAGCCACATCCGCCGCAGGTGGGAAAGTGGGAGAGTAAACATACTCTCATCTGGGGCTTTGCCAAACTCGACTGGCCTTCTACCCATTGATTCCGCGCAACTGATTCTGTTACTGCACCCCTATGAGTCGATTCACCGCTGCCGATGTAGGTTTTACCACTGAAGACTTTGCCGCTCTCCTGGATAAGTATGACTATCACTTTAGCCCCGGTGAAATTGTGGCGGGTACGGTCTTCTCGGTGGAGCCGCGCGGTGCTTTGATCGATATCGGGGCCAAAACGGCTGCCTTTCTGCCGCTCCAGGAGATGTCGATTAGCCGCCTGGAAGATCCACACGAGATGCTGCAGCCCGGAGAAACCCGCGAATTTTTTATCCTCACCGAAGAGAACGAGGAGGGGCAACTGACCCTCTCTATCCGCCGCATCGAGTACATGCGGGCCTGGGAACGGGTACGACAGCTCCAGAAAGAAGATGCCACCGTCCGCTCAACCATTTTTGCCACCAACCGAGGTGGGGCTCTGGTGCGGATCGAAGGGCTGCGGGGCTTTATTCCCGGATCCCACATCAGCACCCGCAAGCCGAAAGAAGAGCTGGTGGGTGAAGAGCTGCCCCTGAAGTTTCTGGAGGTGGACGAAGACCGCAACCGTTTGGTGCTGAGCCATCGCCGCGCCTTGGTGGAGCGGAAGATGAACAAGCTGGAAGTGGGCGAGGTGGTAGTCGGCACGGTGCGAGGCATCAAGCCCTACGGCGCCTTTATCGATATTGGCGGCGTCTCCGGCCTGCTGCACATTTCCGAGATCTCCCACGATCATGTCGACACGCCCCACAGTGTCTTCAACGTCAACGACGAAGTGAAGGTGATGATCATCGATCTGGATGCGGAGCGGGGGCGGATCTCGCTGTCCACCAAGCAACTGGAGCCCAATCCCGGCGACATGATTCGGGATCCCAAGCTGGTGTACGAGAAAGCCGAGGAAATGGCAGCCAAGTACCGCGAGCAAATGCTGGCTGCCAAGCAAGGACAGGCGGAGAAAGCCCCAGCGGAAGTGGCGGAGGAAGAGCTGGAATACGCAGCGACGGCTGTGGAATAAGGTGGTTTCGGGATCAAGGGCTGGTGGGCAACGGTGAAGCTGGATGCTGGGAAGCAAAGCACTGCTTCATTTCCTGTAGCACCTGGGCATCTTGAGAAGCTGTCCTGGCACCCGCTTGGGCAGCCCAGCACTTGAGGCTTTCGATCTGGTCGCGGGCGATGGCGGCCAGGGGTACAGTTTCCCGGATGGACTGCAGGATGTCTTCTTGGGTGAAATCGCGCCGAGCGCCGCTGCCGCCGCCCCCAAAGGCGTTGTACATCGCATCCACGATCGCCTGCTCGATCTCGGCGCCGCTGAAGTCTTGAGCGGCTGCCGCCAGGGCATCCAGGTCGAACTCCCGCAGGCGGCTGGGGCGCAGCCGCTGCAGGTGCACCCGGAAGATCTCCTTGCGCTCGGCTTGGGTGGGCAGGTTGAGGAAAAAGATCTCGTCAAAGCGGCCCTTGCGCAACAGCTCCGGCGGCAGCAGGGGCACGTTGTTGGCGGTGGCCACGATGAAGACCGGGCTGGTTTTCTCCTGCATCCAGGTAATCAGGCTGCCAAACACCCGGCGGCTGGTGCCCGAATCCCCGTCGGCGCTGCTGGTGATGTTGCCAAAGGCCTTGTCAATTTCGTCGATCCAGAGCACACAGGGGGCCATGGCTTCTGACAGTTGGATCATCTGCCGCACGCGGCTTTCTGATTCCCCCACAATGCCGGCAAAGAGCCGCCCGGCATCCAATCTCAGCAGGGGCAGCCGCCACTCGTTGGCGATGGTTTTGGCGGAGAGGGACTTGCCGGTGCCCTGGATCCCCACCAGCAGCACGCCCTTGGGGTTGGGCAGGCCGTAGCGCCGCGCCTCTTCGGTAAAGGCTTCCTGGCGCACCCGCACCCAGGCCTTGAGGTTGTCCAGCCCGCCCACGCTTTTCAGGGTCTCGCGGGCGGTGAAAAACTCCAGGATGCCCGTCTGGCGGATGGCCTGTTTTTTCTCCTCCAACACCAGGTCGATGTCGGCCTCGTTCACCTCCTGCTTGGCGGCCAAGGCGCGGGCCAAGACGCGGCGGATGCGCTCCCGGCTCAGCCCCTGACAGGCTTTGACCAGTTGCTCGCGGGCCAGGGGGCTGAGCTTGAGTTTTTCCGGGGCCACGTAGAGCTGGATGAGGCGGCTGATCTCTTCGCTGTTGGGCAGAGGAATATCGACGACGGTGATCTCCTCGGCCAGGTCGCTGGGCACCTCCAGAGTGTGGCTGAGCAGGATCAGCATTTTGCGGGTGCGCTTGAGCTCGCGGCTGAGGTTTTTCAGCTCCCGCAGGATGGGGGCATTTTTGTCGCTGCTGGCGTTGCGCAGCACAAAGTGCAGATCCCGCAGCACAAACAGGGTGTCTTCCTGGGGGGCCGAGCGCCACACCCGCCCTAGAGCGGCCATGATGGAGCCGCGGTCTTCGCCGGTATCTTGCCAGCCCCGCACCACGTCCCAGAACAGCAGCCGCCGCGGCGGATCGGTTCTCTTGGCTACTTGCACGAGCACGGCGTCCGCCGGCTCCTCTTCGGGGGAAACCAGGTAGAGCAGGGGGTAGCGGGCCCGGATCATCAAGTCCAGCTCCCGCACCAGCTCCCCTTGCACTTCGGTGGCAATCCCGCTCAAGCCGGGATCCCCGCTGCTTTGCCGATTGCGATCGGGGAGCTCTTTGAGATCTTTTGCGGCCTCTGCCATCGGGAGTTAGAAGGGTCTTGAGAAGATTCGGGGTCTATCTTCAGGATAGAGCAGGGATCCCTTGCAGTTCGGCCAACATGGCGCGGGCGGTCTGGGTGGGATCCGCCGCTTCCATCAGGGCCCGCACCACGGCTACGCGGCTGGCGCCTGCCTGGCGCACCTCGGCCAGGTTGTGGAGATCGATGCCGCCGATGGCAAACCAGGGCAGATGGGCCTTTTCGGCGGCCAGGCGCACGTACTCCAGGCCGGCAGGGGGTTTTTCCGCTTTGGTGGGAGTGGCATAGACGGGGCCGACGCCGATATAGTCCACGCCGCTATTGAGGGCTTGGGCCAGCTCTTCAGCGTTGGTGGTCGACAGGCCAATCAGCCGCTGCGCTCCCAGCAGTTGCCGGGCTTGGGCAACCGGCAGATCCGTCTGCCCCAGATGTACCCCATCCGCTTGGCTGACCAAAGCCAAGTCCACCCGGTCGTTGACGATCATCAACGCCTGATAGCGGTCGCACAGTTGCCGCAACTGCCTGAGATCCCAGAGCATCTCTCTGTCGGGAAGGTTTTTGCGGCGGTACTGCACCAGTGTTACCCCCCCGCGTAGGGACTTTTCCACCACTTCCAGCCAGTGGGGCACCGGGCTGGTAACCAAATAAAGATGGGCTGCCAGGAGACGCTGCCGCAGGGATCCCCCCAGCAGCTCACTTTCCAGAACATAGAGCCGATAGCGCATGTCTTTGGCCAGCTTGGCCAGGCCGGGCGCTACCCAACGACTGGACTCGGCCAACTTGCCGTATTCTTCCAGCACCCGCAGCGCTTCTTGCACACGGCTGCAATTGGCCTGCAACAGGTGGCCGAGATCCCGCCGTTGCTCCTCTTGCGGGTGGGAGATCTGGGTGCCTGGGTCGGCAGGGGTATCGCGGGCCAGCCGCAGCGGGTCGCTGTGCCAGCGGGCCAGGGCTTGGCGCATGGCCTTGCATTCCGCAGAGAGCTTTTCCTCTTCCAGGCCGAAACGAAACCACTCCTCCAGCACCCGTAGCCCTTCGCGAGCGCGGTCGAGGTTGGCATCCAGAATACGGGCGACGGCCTGCGGTTTCATGTTCCCTGCACGCGGGAAGAAGAGGGAAGTTTAAGAGAATCTTGATCTCTACTGTAAATCGGAATGGTTTTTCCGCAGCTGTTCTTGGCTTTCGGCAGAAAGGGGTTGATGCCACAAGGCGTTGAGAAAAGCTTGCTGCAGCGTGTGGCCCCAGGCAAACTCCCGCGGGCCGGCCCCTTCCGGCAGGTAGGCCCAAGCGTAGCACTCACAGGCGGGAAAATAACGGATCTCCCACCAAGTTCCGCCTACGGGCACATCTTTCACTGCCCGTAAGAAAGGGCCACGATGGCGGGTGAGGCGCTCTTCTACGAAATAGGGGCCTTCGAGCTGGAGGGCCTCTACTGCCGCAATGAACTCGGCTCGTTGTCGCTCATTTCGCATCATCTCCCGGCTTCCCCTCTCGGATTGGCTCTATTGTAGGAGGAGATTTCTGGAGGATCCCGCTTGATTCAGCCCAGACCGGGAACCCAATTGCGCCTGGCGCCGCCGGTGCTGTGTCTGAGCAATGGACACGGGGAAGATGAGGTGGGCAGCCGCCTTGCCCTGGCCCTGATCCAACTGGGGATCCCGGTGCAAGCCCTGCCAATTGTGGGAGAAGGGACAGCCTACCAACGCCAAGGGATCCCCCTTCTGCCCGTTGCTCAAGTGATGCCGTCGGGGGGGTTTATCTATCAAGATTGGCGGCAGTTGTGGCGGGATCTGCGGGCCGGCCTGTTGGGGCTGACGGGGCGGCAACTGGCTCTGGTGCGGCGGGCGGCGGCTCAGATGAAGCTGGTGCTGGCGGTGGGAGACATTGTGCCCCTGGCGATGGCCTGGTGGAGCGGGATCCCCTATGTTTTCGTGGGCACGGCCAAGTCGGATTATTACTGGCGGGACGAACGGGGGCCGTACCGCCGCGCTTGGATGGGGCAGCCGGTTTCCGATTACCTGCCCTGGGAACGCTGGCTGATGGCCCACCGGCGCTGCCTGGGTTCTTTTTTGCGGGATGAGCTGACGGCAACCGCTTTGCAAAAACGGGGCCTGAGGGCCTTCTACCTGGGCAACCCGATGATGGACGGCCTGGAGCCGCGCGGGGCATTACCTTTAGATCCGCACCGACCGGCCTTGCTGCTCTTGCCGGGATCCCGTCCGCCGGAAGCCTACCGCAACTGGGCCCTGATGATGCAGGTGGTGGAGCGGATCCCAAGGGAGGTTCAAGTTTATGCTGCCCTCAGCCCCAACCTGGAACCAGACCAGCTTCAGGCTCGGATCCCACCTCAGCGCAGCGATGTACTTCTGGTTTGGGGGAACTTCGGCGCCTGTGCCCACCGGGCCACGGTGGTGCTGGCCATGGCGGGAACGGCCACCGAGCAATGTGTGGGCTTGGGAAAGCCGGTGGTCACTTTGCCGGGCGGGGGGCCACAGTTTACGCTCCGCTTTGCCGAAGCCCAAACCCGTCTGCTGGGATCCGCCGTCCACTTGACCTCGGTGGAGCAGGCCCCCGCTGTGGTTGGCCGGATTCTGGAGCGTCTGGCCGTCGATCCCAACTACACGGCTGAGTTGCAGGCCCACGGACGCCGCCGCATGGGATCTCCAGGCGCTGCCCGGCGGATTGCCGCCCAGGTTCGAGATTGGCTCAAGCCACCCGACCCGGTTTTGGAACCGTCCGAGCCGGGTATATAGTGATCTCAAATCCTTAACCAGAGAACGAGTTAAAAATCCTGACTGATCTCCGTTGGTTTTCTGTTCGTTGTCATTGTTCAATTTATTGGGTAATGTCAAACCTTTTGGGGTTGGAGAGCAGTTGGTGGATCCCTTGCTACGGGTGGGCGGGAACGGCGCTGGCTCTCCCTTGGGCCAGTGGCTGGATCAAGCGCAGTGGCCCGCGCCCGGCAGCTTACCTCAATATCCTACTGACCTTTGTGGCCCTTGCTCATGGCCTTTGGCTGTTGCGGCAGGTTTGGGGTCGGGATCCCCAGATCCTGAACTACCTCTGGTTTCGGGTGGCCGATCTGGATTTGACCCTGTCTTTGGAGGTTTCGTCTCTGACGCTGGGAACCGTTGTCTGGTTCAGCGGCTTGAGCCTGCTGGCCCAGATCTATGCCTTGGGGTATTTGGATAAGGACTGGGGCCTGGGTCGCTTTGCCGCCCTGATGGGCTTTTTCGAGGGCGGGATGACGGGGATCGCCCTCAGCGATTCCCTGTTTTTCAGCTACGCGCTGCTGGAGATGCTGACGCTTTCCACCTATCTGTTGGTGGGCTTCTGGTACGCCCAGCCGCTGGTGGTCACTGCAGCGCGGGATGCTTTTCTCACCAAACGGGTGGGAGACCTGTTGCTGTTGATGGGGGTGGTGGCGGTTTCCAACTTCTCCGGCTCTTTGACCTTTTCCGGCCTGCGGGATTGGGCGGCTACGACCAGCTTGGATCCGACTTGGGCGGCCTTGATGGGGTTGGCTTTGATTGCAGGGCCGCTGGGCAAGTGCGCCCAGTTCCCGCTACACCTGTGGCTGGATGAGGCCATGGAGGGGCCCAACCCGGCTTCGATCCTGCGCAACTCGGCGGTGGTAGCCTGCGGCGCTTTTGTCTTGATCAAGCTGCAGCCCCTTTTGGCTCTCTCTCCCCTCACCGATGGGGTGCTGGTGGCCATCGGCACGATTACGGCTATAGGGGGATCCCTAGTGGCCTTGGCGCAAATCGACCTCAAGCGCACCTTCTCCTACTCCACCAGTGCCTACCTAGGCTTGGTGTTTGTGGCGGTGGGGACGGGGCAGCCGGATTTGGCCCTGGAGCTGCTGCTCATGCACGGCCTGGCCAAGGCGCTGCTGTTTATGGGGGTGGGATCCCTCATCTACACCACTGCTACCCAGGATCTGACGGAGCTGGGGGGCCTAGGGAGCCGCATGCCGGCTACCCTGGCCGCCTTTGCCGTGGGATCCCTGGGGATGGTGGCCCCACTGGGGTGCTTTTGGACTCTCATTCGCCTGGCGCTGGTGTACAGCGAGCCGGCCCTGATGGGGGTGTTGCTGCTGGTTAACGGGCTGACGGCTTTGAACCTGGCGCGGGTGTTTGGTCTGGTCTTTTTGGGATCCCCGCAGCCCAAGACGCGCCGCGCGCCTGAGGTGGGCTGGCTGATGGCCCTGCCCATGGTTATCCTGACGGTGCAGAACTTGCTCATGCCCTGGCTCTTCTGGCGCTGGGGGCTTTATCCCGCTTGGATCCCGGAGCTGCAGCAGATGGCTGTCTTGCTGGGGGCCGCAGGGTTGCTGGGAGCCAGTGTTGGTGCCTGGCTGTACTGGGGAGGCCGGCGGCGGCTGCGCCTGCCCTGGCCGGAGCTGCAGGATCTCTTGGCCCAGGATTTCTACACCGGGCAGCTCTACCAGGCGCTGCTGGTGCAGCCGGTCAGCGCCCTCTCCCGCGGACTGGAATGGCTGGATCGCAACGGGGTGGATGGCCTGGTGAACGGGGTGAGCCTGGCTTTTTGGTTTAGCGGCGAAGCCCTCAAGTACACCCTGTCGGGGCGGATGCAGCTCTACGTGCTGCTCATTGTCATTGGGGTCGTGGTGGTTACCGCTTGGCTGCTGCGTTCGCCCCATTTGGGATTGGCCTATTGAGTGGGAGGAAGCGATGCTCAGCCTTTTGGTCGGGATCCCGTTGTTGGGCAGCATCTTGGTGGGGCTGATCCCCGAGCGAGCGGGGAAGGGCCTGCACCGGACTTTGGCTTTGGGGTTTGGCCTGGCTCTGTTGGGGCTGAGCTTGGGATTGCTGCTGCTTTTGGATCCTCAAGAGCAAGGGATCCAGATGGCCGAACGAGTGGCCTGGATCCCGCAGTTGGGCTTGGTTTATGAGCTGGGGGTGGACGGGATCTCCCTGCCGCTAGTGGTGATGACTGGCTTGCTGGTGTTGATTGCCCTTTGGGCCAGCGGCCAGGTGGAGCGGCCTCGCCTCTACTACAGCTTGGTGTTGCTGCTGGCAGCCGCCATTGCGGGGGCTTTTCTGGCCCAGAACTTGCTGCTATTCTTCCTGTTCTACGAAGTTGAGCTGATCCCGCTTTATCTGCTGATTGCCATCTGGGGCGGGCCGCGGCGCACCTATGCTGCCACCAAGTTTTTGGTCTACACCGCTGTCTCTGGTATTCTGCTGCTGATTGGCTTTTTCGGCCTCAGTTGGCTGAGCGAGGTTCACAGCTTTAGTTACACCGTTCTGCAGGCCCACCCCTTGCCCCTGCTGCAGCAGCTTTTGTTGCTTGTTCCCATCCTGCTGGGGCTGGCCATCAAGATCCCCTTGGTGCCCTTCCACACCTGGCTGCCGGATGCCCACGTGGAGGCTTCCACCCCCATTTCGGTGCTCTTGGCGGGGCTCTTGCTCAAGTTGGGCACCTATGGCCTGGTGCGTTTTGGCCTCCAGCTTTTGCCGGCTGCCTGGGAGCAAGCCGGGCCCTGGCTGGCCAGTTGGGCGGTGGCCAATGTGCTGTATGGATCCCTGAACGCCTTGGTGCAGCAAGATATGAAAAAGCTGGTGGCCTACAGCTCCATTGCCCATATGGGCTACATTCTCCTGGCCACGGCGGCGGCCACCCCCCTCTCCTTGGTGGGATCCCTATTCCAGATGGTGAGCCACGGCCTGATTTCCTCGCTGCTGTTTCTGCTGGTGGGTGCCGTCTACGCCAATACCGGCACGCGGGATCTCAGGTTGCTGCGGGGATTGCTCAACCCGGAGCGGGGCTTGCCGCTTATTGGCAGCTTGACGGTGTTGGGGGTGATGGCCAGCGGCGGCACGCCCGGCCTGGTGGGCTTTATTGCCGAGTTCACCCTCTTTCGGGGCAGCTTTCCCGTCTTCCCCCTGCAGACGCTGCTGTGCATGGTGGGGACAGGATTGACGGCGGCCTACTTTCTGCTAATGGTGAACCGTGTCTTTTTCGGGCGCCTCTCGGAGGTGGCCATTGCCATGCAACGACATGCCGCCGGAGAACGCCTGCCTGCTGTAGTTCTAGCAGTGCTGGTGGTGTGGCTCGGCCTCCAGCCTGCCTGGGCAACCCATTGGGTGGAGTCCACCGCCGCTCACTGGGCCAGGCCGGTGGTCCTCAATCTTGCTGAAGCAGGCAGGCCGATCACTGCTTTCGGGCCTGGGTCATCTTCGTTGTGACGATTTGGTGAGATCAACTGGGTTTTTGTTGTTGTCTCAACCGCTGCTTCTCCCATGACTGCTACCCTGGTTCCCGCTCCTTCCTGTTTCTTTCTGGCCGGCTTAGATCCTCTAGAGCAATGGCGACTGGCTCCTATTGTCCAACGCCTAGAGGCAGGGGGAGCCCTTGTGCCGGATTCCCCCAGCAACCGGCTGGAGGTGATCGGCATCCTCCATAGCTACGGCCGGGTGCTGGATGCCTACTCCCAGAATTTAATCTTCATTGCCGACCACCAATTTTTGGAGCTGTTCCCCGCTTTTAAGTACTTTAACGGCGAAATTACGCCGGGCAAATGGCTGCGCTACCTCTGGCACGATCGCATCAACTACGAGTTTGCCGAATACTGCATGAAAGCCATGCTCTGGCATGGGGGGGGCGGTCTGGATCGCTATCTGGATACTCCCGAATTTGTCGAGCGAGCCAAGGTGGCCATTCGGGCCAAGTTCCGCTTCAACCCCCTTCTGCAGGGCCTTAACTTCCTCTGCCCCGACTTTGCGCTGGAACAGGTGCGCATGCTGGCCATGTACAGCGGCCTGGGCCAGTTTTGGCGGGTGATGAGCGATCTCTTCCTGACCCTGGCCAAGCGCCACGAGAGCGAACCCCAGCTCACCCTTGCCGACGTGGTGGCCCACATCCAGCAGGGGTTGGTGGCAGCCGCCAACAAGCCCATCACCTACGCTCCCTGCATCTGGGGCCACCGCTACGAGATCATCCCCCTGTCGGCGGGGCTGACCTTCTTGCCCGACACGGCCCTGCCCTACGTGGAAGCCGTGTTTTTCCGCTCTTTCCCCTTCATGGGCACAGTCTCCTACAACGCCCAGGCGCACCAGATCCCAGTCGAGCAGGCGGACTTCGCCTATGGAGCCCTCTATGCCGATCCGCTGCCGGTGGGGAGCGCCGGGATCCCACCCACCCTCTTGATGCAGGATATGATGCGCCACCTGCCTGAGTCTTTGCGGGAGCACTACCGCCGCCAGCCGCGCGGGGAAGATGACCTCAGGGTGAAAATCTGCCTCAGCTTCCAAAAGGCCATGTTCTGCGTTACCACTGCCGCCCTGCGGGCCCTTGCCCCCTTTCCTCTGGAAACCCAGGATCCAGAGCAGCAGTCGGCTAACCGCGAGTTCCTTGCCCCTTGGCTGCAACGCCTGCTGGGATCCCGTCTGTTAAGTGTGCAAGACTAATGTTGGTTCTGTCGTTTTTCCAGGGACGCTTGGAGCGATATCTGGCTCGCCAGAAGAGCAGGGGCTGCTTTGTAACATCCTACGTCTGTAGCTCCCGCGCAGCGGTGGCTAGGGGATCCCATTTTCGGATACAATGTCTTGTCTGATTGAGGAGTAGGGTGGCGTAGCCAAGTGGTAAGGCAGAGGTCTGCAAAACCTCTATGCGCCAGTTCGAATCTGGCCGCCACCTCTTAAACCTGACCTCCCTGGCGGGACACGCATGAAAGACAAGTTGATGTTGATGATCCCCGGCCCCACTCCCGTTCCCGAGAGTGCGCTGCTGGCCATGGCGCGGGGGCCTATCGAGCACCGCAGCAAAGAGTTCACCGCCATTCTGGAAGAGGTGACGGAGGGGCTGCGTTGGCTGCACCAGACTACTTCCGATGTGTTTGTCTTTGCCTCCAGCGGCACCGGGGCCATGGAAGCCGGGATCCTCAACACCCTCAGCCCAGGGGAACGGGTTTTGGTGGGGGTCAACGGCAAGTTTGGCGAGCGCTGGGCCGAGATGTCGGAGCAATTTGGCCTGCAGTGCGAGCGGATAGAAACCCCCTGGGGCGTGCCCTATCCCGTCGAGGTCTTCCAAGAAAAGCTGGCCGCCGACCGGGAGAAGACCATCAAGGCGGTCATTCTCACCCATTCGGAAACCTCTAGCGGCGTGGCCAACGACGTGCAGGCCATTGCGGCTGCCGCCTGCGAGCATGGGGAAGCGCTGGTGATTGTGGATGCGGTCACCAGTTTGGGGGCGATGCCAGTGCCCATGGACGAGTGGGGCTTGGATGTGGTGGCCTCTGGATCCCAGAAGGGCTACATGATCCCGCCGGGGCTGGGGTTTGTGGCCGTCAGCCCGCGGGCCATGGCTGCTGCCGAGCGCTCTCGCTTTCCCAAGTACTACTGGAGCTTCAAGCTGGCCCAAAAAGCCCTACGCCAGGGCACCACTCCCTTTACCCCGGCAGTAAATCTGTTTTACGCCTTGCAAGTTACCCTGCGCCTGATGCGGGCGGAAGGGTTGGAGGCCATCTACCGTCGCCACGACCGCTTGGCCCAGGCCACCCGCGCCGGTGTCAAGGCGCTGGGGCTGAGGCTTTTGGTCAACCCAGAGTCGGCGGCCAGCCCCTCGGTAACAGCCGTGCTGGCTCCCGAAGGGATCAACGCCGACACTATCCGCAGCACCCTGAAGAAGCATTTCGACATTGCCCTTGCCGCCGGCCAAGACCACCTCAAGGGCAAGATCTTTCGCATCGGCCACCTGGGCTTTGTGAGCGACCGAGACATTCTCACCACGCTGGCTGCTCTCGAGTCAACCCTGCACACACTGGGCTACAGCGACTTCTCTCCTGGAGCAGCCCTCAAGGCTGCTGAAGAGATCTTGACCAACCCTTAGGGATCCCTGGCCACTACTGTAGTTCTCCACACCTGGCACCCCTCCTGCACCCCGGCTAGAATGGGTGGACATCCTTAACAAAACATAAAACTTCGGAGCTTAGCTTCTCTGGAGCAGCGCCTGTTGGGGAGGCAAGGGTAGCCATGCTGGTTGGTTTGCAATGGGATCCCTGTAGAGTGGCTTCTGCGGTGGAGCTGCGGCGGGTGCTGCAAGGGATCGGCCCTCTTTCTTGTCCCTTGCAGTACAACTTTCATCTGCACACCTGCTGCTCCGATGGGCGCATGGATCCGGCAGACTTGGCAGAGCAGGCGCGCCGGCACGGCCTCAAGGGCCTGGCCATCACCGATCACCACACCCTGAAGGGCTACGAACAGGCCCGCGCCCACCTGGATCGCGCCGAGGATCCCATTCTGTGGCCGGGGATCGAGATTACAGCCAACCTGCTGGGCTGCGAGGTGCATATTCTCGGCTACGGGTTTGATCCTGCCGACCCTGTTTTGGATCCCTACATCCAAGGGGAGCAAGTTCCCGGCCTGGCCGCTGCTGAGGCCATCAGGGCTATTCAAGCAGCAGGCGGCCTGGCGGTGTTGGCCCATCCTTTTCGCTACGGGTTGCCTGCGGAAGAGCTGGTTCCGGCAGCCGTGGAGTTGGGCCTAGATGGCCTTGAGGTCTACTACGCCTACAAAAACCCCGAAATTTGGGCTCCTAGCCCAGAAGAGACGGCGATCGGGGAAAAGCTGGCCGAGACCTATGGACTTTTGAAAACCTGCGGCACCGACTCCCACGGCCCCAGCATCCTCAGGCGAATCTAGCTAGGCTATCCCTGATGAGAAACCCTCTAGAGACGGGGATAGAGCAACTGGCCCAGGCGGCGCAACTGCTCGGCCGTGCCCATACACAGCAATAGATCCCCCGGCTGCAGCAGGGTGTCTCCACTGGGGCCACCGATTAGCTGGCCATCTGCCCGCCGAATCGCCACCACCAAAGCGCCGGATCGGGCTCGCAAATTGGCTTTCCCCAAGGTTTGGCCGACATAGGGGCATTCTTGGGCCGCCAGTTCGTACTCCTCCAGGTAAAAAGTGCGATCCCGACCCGACAGGATCCCATCGACAAAGTCCACCACGCGGGGGCGCAAGGCAGCCGCCGCCATCCGCTTGCCGCCTGTGATATAGGGAGAAATGGCGTGGGCAACGCCCGCTCGCTGCAGCTTTTGCAAAGCCTCTTCCGTGTTGGCGCGGGCAATGGTGCGGATGCGAGGGTTCAAGGTGCGGGCCGACAGCACCACATAGAGGTTTTCGGCATCGCTGGAGAGGGCGGCGATCAACCCCTCGGCCTGCTGCACCCGCGCCGCCAACAAGGTGGCATCCAGGGTGCTGTCCCCATGAAGAGCGATATATCCCAGCTCTTGCGCCACCTGAATTGCCTCGGCAGATTGATCGATCACCAAAAACGGCACTCCCTCTGCCTGAAACTCTTGCGCCACCTGCCGCCCAATGCGTCCAAAACCGCAAACGATGTAGTGGTTGTTCAGCGCTTCCATCTGTTTCTTCCACTTCCGCTGCCGGATCCCTTCCTGAAAATGCCCTTGGATGAGGGCCTCCGTAAAGCGATTCACCATGAACCCAATGCTCAGAACCCCCATCAGGATCAAGGCCACCGTGAACAAACGCCCCCGCTCCCCCAGCGGCCTCACCTCCATGAAGCCCACCGAGGTCAAGGTGATAACGGTCATGTAAAAAGCTTCCACCCAAGGCCACTGCTCCACCCCGTGGTACCAGAGGGTGCCGATCAGGACAACGCCCAGCAGCGCCCCCACACCCAATCCCAGATCGCGACGGATGCCGGGATCCCCTTTGGCAGCCCGAAAGATACGAGAGGAAGCCATAGAGCCTAGCCAGATCTGGCCAAGGAAGAGGAAGCAGAAACTAAAATGGGAAGAAAGTCAGTTGCTGACTCGGTAGCGAGTGGAGTGCCGATGCCTGAGTACATCAAGGTGGAATATCGGATCGACAAAAACGGACAGGTTACCGAGACCGTACTGAACGGATCTGGCTCCAGTTGTACTCTAGCCACGGCAGAGCTAGAAGCAGCCCTTGGAACTGTGCAAGAACGAAAGCTGTTGCCGGAGTTTCATCAGCCAGCAGAAGCCGAGATAGAATCGCAAGTCTCTTTACCGCAAACCTGCTGACTCCGTCTCCTTGCCCCCAGTTTTCCCCTATCTACCTGCCTACTTTCGCTTCTTGCCCCCCCTGCCAGCAGCGCCGCTGGACCGCGCCGCCCCAACTGCCGACTGAAACAGCCAAACCGCCAACGGAGCAGCAACAACCAAGATGATACTGGTGGGGCCGACGCCAAAATCCGGCTCGCCAGAAGCCAGCTCGAAAATCGAGCCAACAGCAGCAATGGCGCTGAGGCAGGAAACGGCCAAGAGCAGGTAACCTTTAACGCTGGTGGTCATACAGAACTCGTTTGTGGACTATTTTTGTGGATTGTAGCTGCGCAGCAGCAAGGCAAGCCGGTCGAATGCGTGTCCATTCGCCAAAAAGCCCTCCCACTCCTGAGAGGGCTGTCTTTACATGCTAAAAGCAGGGATCCCTGGCCAGCAAGGCCAAATCAAAATGCGGATCCCTGAGGCTTCTGGGGGCTAGGGTGCCGATCTAGCCGTTTACGATGATCTTGCCGACCATTCCGGCCCCACGGTGGGGCGTGCAGTAGTAGGTGTACTCACCCGGAGGGACATCCACAAAGGCCGATTCTACTGCTTGGTTGGGAGCGGTGAGCAGGGCTTTGTGGGAGAGCTTGGCCGCCAAAGCGGCATCCCCACCGGGCACCTTGTCAAAGACGACGTTGTGGGGATAGACCTTGTTGTTCACCCACCGAACGGTATCCCCTTGGTTGATGGTCAGAGAGGGCGGATCGTAGACCAACTGGGCTTTGTCGGATCCCATCTTGACGGTGTAGGTTTCGGCAGCCGCAGGGCTGGACAAGAACGCTACAGCCACCACCCCAACCACAAGGCTGAGCAGGATGAGCTGCAAACGCTTCACCAGGTTGAAAACTAGAAACATGGATTCCTCTCAAAACGTGACAGCAGTTATCCCAAACTCTGCAGTTTAGTTGCCACTTTCCAAGTTTTGACGTACCTACCCCAACTCTAGCTTGCTTCCGCAAGCGATAGCCGGAGGACTCTTGGAGCTTCAGCGACCGTCGCTGGCAAGCCAGCCCTACACGATCTCCACATCGATCTTGGAGTCGGGCGTTCGGCTTTGCTGGCGCGCGGCGCTTTGCCCCACCGCGACTTTGGGTTGGAAAGCTGGAAACTTAGCTTTTGTTTCCAACTTTAGTTTGGCACAAAGCCGCTATGAACGGTGGGGTTTTAGACCCAGGTTCTTTGATAACTAGGCTCATCGCAAAGTAGAGCATGCCCAACCGGGGGGCAGCAACGTTACCTCCTTGACAGGGAGCGGCAGCAGACCGAACCCGTGAACAGCACAACCCTTCCACAGGTGGATGCCGCGTTGGGTCAGTTGCTTTCCCCGCCGGCGTGGGTTGGGTGCAGGTTCAACAAACGGTTGTTGGGCCGGGGACATCGTGGCCCTGGCTGGCACGGGCGGCGGCTCAAATGGTGGGATTGGGCGGGTTGGGAAGTGCCCCAAGATCTGGGGAAGGGAAACTCCAGATCCCATCTTTAGGCCCCGCAAAGAGCAAGTTTTCCAGGTTGCGCTCACGCCTACTCGAAAACCCTTGGAGATAGAGATTCTTTCTCCGTGGGATCCCTGAAAGCCCAAGGCTACTTTGCTCGATGCAATCAGTGGGGCTGCCGATGCAAAAGAAGGCCAGACCGTCATAGCCTTAAAGAGCAGGTTGTTGAATACTGCTGGTTATATCCCTTCGATATTCTTTGCTGGCCCTCTTAAGATCATCTGAAAGCAGTCGGTTACTGAGTCCTCACCCAATCGCGAGCTTGTTGAGATGAATGTACAGCGTTCACCCATAGTTAGCTCAGCCAAGAGCCACCTTATAAAAAGCCTAGAATCGACCGAGCAGCGGCTTAACATTCAAATCTTGGCTCGCTGTATCGGCACTGCCTTGAACCTGGGCGCTCCCCTTAGGGTTGAGGTGCACTACACTCCACAAGCACATGAATAAGCTCTGAATAAGTTTTGCTCAACCCAGTTGTTTCTCTGCTTTGTTGGCTTGCTGAGGGTGGCTTGGCGAGGAAACTCAAACTGCTCGGAGTGGCCACTTGGCCGAGAAAACCGTCTGCCCAGGCAAGCATAACGCTCTAAGTTAGCTTAACATCAATGAAGTAGACAGGCTAAAACCCCTCTGCTTCAGCGAGGGGATACAGCCAACCCAAGGGGCTTTAGCCCCTAGCAAGGTCGAATTAGCAACAATGCTTGGACTAGATCCAAGCAGAGTTGGTAGGGGGCTTTTGACTGCTCCCACCCACCTTAATCCGTGGGTGACAGCTCAAAGGGCAAGCAAAGCGATGTGGCTTCAGCCTGTTGCCTAGCGCCCTTTGGGAATCCTCTCTCTTTCAAGGAGGGGAGAAGTCAAGACTGGGCTTGGCCTTACCCGGCCAACTCAGTGCCCAGGGATCCGGATCAACTTCCTTCGCGTTGCAGGCAAAACAACCATGGTAGGCATCTTCAAGCGCTTGTTTGGCTCTCGTGGCCAAGCAGATTCCCCACCCTCAACGAAAACTGTTGCCAAGCCAACCCCCAAGAAAGAGAAGAACGACAATACCTTTTTTCTCGATCCAGACGAGGCCAAAACCCTTGGCAACATCGAGTACATGCGCACCCCCAGGATTGTGAAGCACACCTTCCAGGATTTCGGCAGCAAGGAGAAGGTGGAGGTGGTGGAGCAGGTCTCCTCTCTTGGCAAAGTTAAGCTGTCTACAGAGCCAGCCAAAACTCCTGAAGCCGCTTCTGAGCAGGGATCCGCGACTTCGAGCAGCAGCGAAGCCGGCCCGCGGCGCCAGGGCGGATCAGACATGGATCTGTTCCGCAACATGGCCCGCAGCCTGAAACGAAAATAGGCGAATTCAGATTGATCCCGGTCAAAGCCAATTTGCGGCAGCGACAGGCGTGATACAACTGCTATCGAATCCACACTGAACTGGAGAAGGAGCAATGGCGATTAAGCGAGGCACCCTGGTGCGGGCCATCCGCGAGAAACTGGAGGGCAGCCTAGAAGCCCAGGCAAGCGATTCTTTGATCCCCAACTACGTTTTCGAGACCGCCGGAGAAGTGGTGGATATCAAAGATGACTACCTGCAGATTAAGTTTGGGTCTGTTCCCACTCCTACCATTTGGCTGCGGGCGGATCAGGTTCAGGAGATTGCAGGTTGAATAGAAGCAGGGAATGCTCCACACCCTGTAATGGGGTGAAGAGGGTTCAATGGCACTTTTGGCTGCTCCTACCCGTGAGCAACTTTTGCAGCGCAGGCGACTTTTGCGTCGGCAGCGGCGCAGCCAATTCTGGCAGGGATCCTGGCGCTTGACCAGTTCGATGGCCGTCTTGACGCTGCTGGTGCTGGGCCTGCGGCAGCCCTACTGGCAAATTCGTCGTCCGGAACAAATTCAGGTCGAAGGTGCCCACTGGGTCGATTCCACCTGGATCCGGGCGCAATTGCCCCTGCGGTATCCCCTCAACATTTGGCAGGTGCAGCCGGCTGTTTTGGAGAGAGCCCTGCTGGGATCCCCGGCCCGGCCTTCTCCCATCGAAAGCGTCCAGGTGCGGCGGCGGCTGCTGCCGGTGGGGGTGATCGTCCAAGTGCGGGAACGGCAACCGGTTGCACGCGCGCGATGGGGCGACCGGATGGGCTGGGTGGATCGGCAGGGCAACTGGCTGCCTCCCGATCCGTTTCGGCCCCCTGGCCCCAGCGGATCTCACTCTTCTTGGCCGGAGCTGGAGTTGCTGGGGTGGGAGAACCAGGCCCCGGAGCAATGGGCGCGGTTGCTCCAGGCCCTGCAGCAGTCGGAAATTGAGATCCAGGCAGTGGATTGGCAGTCTGGAGAGGGGATTACCCTCCATACCGAGCTGGGCAAGGTCTACCTGGGGCCGATTTCCGACCGCTTGCCTTTGCAAATTCAGACCCTTAACCAAATGCGGGATCTGCGCCGCTACTGCGAGTGTACACCCGACGACATTCTCCAGATCGACCTGACCAGCCCCAGCGTGCCCACCCTGCAGCTCACCCCTGCCGCCACCCAGGAGCGCTGGAAACACCTGCAGAGGCCCTAGCCTTGCCATGAACCCGGTGCCGGCGGTGGAGGTCAACCAATTGTGGATAGCTTATCCCGGCCATCCGCCGGTGCTGCAAGGGCTGGATCTGCGGGTCGAGGTTGGGCAGCATCTGGGGGTGATCGGCCCCAATGGCGCCGGCAAAACCACTCTGTTCCTCACCCTCTGTGGCCTGTTGCCCCTCTGCTCTGGCCAGGTGAGCTTGTTTGGCCAGCCGCTGCAGCCCGGCCAGTTTCGCCCCGAGGTGGGCTTGGTGTTTCAAGATCCCAATGACCAATTGTTTGCCCCATCGGTGGCCGAAGATGTGGCCTTTGGGCCGCGCAACCTGGGACGTTCTGAGGCGGAGATCGCGACTGCAGTTGAGGCCGCCCTGCAGATGACCGGCACCCTGCACCTGGCCGCTCGCCCACCCCATCATCTCTCCGGTGGGGAAAAGCGCATGGTCGCCATTGCCGGGATCCTGGCGATGCAACCCCGGTTGGTGCTCTACGACGAGCCAACGGCCAACCTCGATTTGCGAGCTCGGCGACGGTTGATGACCTTTTTGCAACAGGCTGCCCACACTTTTCTGCTGGCTTCCCACGATCTGGAGCTGATCCTGGCGGTGTGCGATCAGGTGATTCTCCTAGATCAAGGCCGCATCTGGGCCCAGGGATCCCCGGCCCACCTGATGAGCCAAGCCGACCTCATGGAAGCCCATGGCTTGGAAGTGCCCCCCTCGCTGCGCCGATAACGGCAAAAATTGAACAGATGTCAAGAATTATTTTTGAATTGATAACAATTTTGCCTCTCTTAATCAAAAGCTATCGCGCTAATTAAAAATATTGATTTTCGTCCAGGATTAAATGGGGATATCATTTTGTTAAGTCGGGGGATCCCTTCTCTGGGCCGTCCTCATCGATTTTGTATGATCGATTTTGTGCAAGAAAGATGGGGACTTAGCTTAGAGTTGGCAGCTTTGCCCGCCGGAGTGACAGTTGCGGTTAACGCTGATGGCTCCTACGACCTTTTCTGGCTTCAGTCTGATTGGGTCTGAGGTCGGCGGCTGGGCAGGGCCTTCCCTGTGGGGAGGTCTGTGTCGGCGGGGGTAGGTGTTCTGGGAAAAGCTGTCCATCGAGGTTTGGGCAGAGGATCTCTCAGATGAGTCCGAGGGAGAGTGCAGGATCGAACCCAATAAGCCAAATCAATTTGCAGATCGATTGGCCTTATTGCCGGGTTCGGCAACGTTCAGGAACTGAGTGTTCAAAAGTGGAGAGTTGATATGCCTATTGCAGTTGGAATGATCGAAACCCGCGGGTTCCCGGCAGTGGTGGAAGCTGCCGACGCTATGGTCAAAGCAGCCCGCGTTACCCTGGTGGGTTATGAAAAAATCGGCAGCGGTCGGGTCACCGTGATCGTGCGGGGGGATGTCTCGGAGGTGCAGGCCTCGGTGGCTGCCGGTTTGGAGTCTGCCAAGCGGGTGAGTGGCGGTGAGATTCTCTCCCACCACATCATCGCCCGGCCCCACGAGAACCTGGAGTTTGTGCTGCCCATCCGCTACACCGAGGCGGTGGAGCAGTTCCGCACCTAGTTCCTCTGAAGAGGATTCAGAAGCTGCCCCCGATCCCTAGAGTTCGCACCCCATTTTCAGCGTAAGGAGTACCTATGGCTATTGCAGTTGGAATGATCGAAACCCTGGGCTTCCCGGCAGTGGTGGAAGCTGCCGACGCCATGGTCAAAGCAGCCCGCGTTACCCTGGTGGGCTACGAAAAAATCAGCAGCGGTCGGGTCACCGTGATCGTGCGGGGGGATGTCTCTGAGGTGCAAGCTTCGGTGGCTGCCGGCATTGACTCGGTGAAGCGGGTAAACGGCGGCCAGTTGTTGTCTTGGCACATTATCGCCCGTCCTCACGAAAACCTCGAGTACGTGTTGCCCATTCGCTACACCGAGGATGTGGCCCAGTTCCGCGAAGGGGTGAATGCCATCCGTCCCTTCACCCGTCCCTGATGCGTATCGCCATTGTGCGGGGCACCGTCACCAGCACCCAAAAGGATCCCAGCCTGACGGGCGTGAAGTTTTTGTTGGTGCAGTATGTCGATCTCGAGGGTCAGCCGCAGCCCGACTATGCAGTGGCTGCCGATCCGGTGGGGGCGGGCACCGACGAGTGGGTGCTGATCAGCCAAGGCAGCGCCGCTCGCCAGCCGCAGGGAAACCAGACCCGCCCGCTGGATGCGGTGGTGATGGCGATCATCGATACCGTCAGCGTTGGCGGTCGCTCCCTCTACAACAAGCGCGATCAACGCTAGCTGGGATCCCTTAGCTCTCTTGCTGCCCTTGTCCGCCCTACTGTGTTCTAGAGGCTCACGGTTATGCCTGCTCACACCTATGCTGCACCGCCAACGCCTTGGTCTCGCCGACTGGCGGAGCCCCAGATCGATCCCACCGCCTACGTGCATTCTTTTTCCAACCTCATTGGGGATGTGCGGGTGGAAGCGGAGGTGCTGATCGCTCCGGGAACTTCCATTCGTGCTGACGAGGGATCCCCCTTCCACATTGGCGCCAGATCCAACATTCAGGATGGGGTGGTCATCCACGGTCTGGAACAGGGGCGGGTGATAGGAGAAGACGGCCAGCCCTACTCGGTTTGGATCGGCAGAAACACCTCTATTGCCCACATGGCTTTGATCCACGGGCCGGCCTACGTGGGCAACGATTGCTTTATCGGCTTCCGCTCCACGGTGTTCAATGCTCGGGTGGGGGATGGCTGCATCATCATGTTGCATTGTCTGATCCAGGATGTGGAGATCCCCCCCGGCAAGTATGTGCCTTCTGGATCCATCATCACCACGCAGGCGGAGGCCGACCGGCTGCCGGACGTCCAAGATAGCGACGCCAAGTTTGCCCAGCACGTGATCGGCATCAACCAAGCCCTGCGGGAGGGCTACCAGTGCAGCGAAAACCTCGTCTGTATCGCCCCCATTCGCAACGAACTGCAGTCGCGCGCTTCTAACTCAACGGCTACGGAGACAGCACCCATGACCCATTCCTCCCATCGCGCCAATGGCCGGAACGGCGGCGGATCGGCTCTCAAGCCGGAGGTGGTGGAGCAAATTCGCGCCCTGTTGGCCCAAGGCTATCGCGTGGGCCTGGAATATGCCGATGAGCGTCGCTTCCGCACCTCCTCCTGGCAAAGCGGCAGCCCAATTGCCAGCACCCACGAGGCGGAGGTGGTGCAATCGCTGGGGGCCATCCTGGCGGAGCACCAAGGCGAATATGTGCGCCTGCTGGGGATCGATCCCAAGGCCAAACGGCGGGTGCTGGAGCAGATCATCCAAACCCCTGCTGGGCCGGCGCTGGTCTCTGGGATCCCCGGCCGCGTCTCGGCAGCTGCTGCCCCAGGTTCTGGTACATCTGGCTTTCGCTCTGACGCAGGGCTGGAGGAGGAGATCCGGACGCTCTTGGCGCAGGGGTATCGCGTCGGCCTGGAGGTGGCCGATGTCCGCCGCTACCGCACCTCTTCCTGGCAGACTTTGGGCAATTGGAGCGGCTCGGCCCAAGAGATCCTGGCCGCTGTACAGGCGGCCCTGGCCGAACATAGGGGAGAGTATGTGCGCCTGCTGGGGATCGATCCCAAGGCCAAACAGCGGGTGCTGGAGAAGGTGATTCAAACCCCGCAAGGCCAGGTGAGCGGCAGTCCTGCAGGCGGGGGCGCGATGACAGATACAGTTCCTGCGGCAGGTGGCAGTGCTGGCCTGGATCTGGAGGTGCAGGAGGAGGTGCACCGGCTGCTGGCCCAGGGCTATCGCATCGGCTACGAGTATGCCGACGAGCGTCGCTTCAAAACCTCTTCCTGGCAGAGCGGGCCGGCCATTCGTGCCACCCGCGGGCCGGAGGTGTTGGCCAAGCTGACGGCTGCCCTGGCCGAACATAGGGGAGAGTATGTGCGCCTGCTGGGGATCGATCCCAAGGCCAAACGGCGGGTCTACGAGCGCATCATCCAAACCCCTGGCGGCAGGTCGGCGACGGCTTCCGCCCCCGCAACTCAAGGATCCGCTGCTCCCGGTGCTTCTTTTTCTCCCACCCCTGGCACCCGCCTCAGCAGCGAAGTGGTGGCTCAGGTGCAGCAATTGCTCAGCCAAGGCTACCGCATCGGCACCGAACATGCGGACAAGCGCCGTTTTCGCACGTCTTCTTGGCAAAGCTGCAGCCCCATCGAGGCCACCCAGGTGCCCCAGGTGGTGGCGGCTCTGGAAGCCTGCCTGGAGGAACATCGCGGCGAATACGTTCGCCTGCTGGGGATCGATCCCAAGGCCAAACGGCGGGTGCTGGAGCAGATCATCCAAACTCCCTGAGGGATCTCCATTTTTCTTGACCTCTGTTGGCTCAAGCCCAACCCCCCAGCGATGAGGAGCACCTTGGCCTCGACTTTGCCCGACTCCATGACGCTCCGCGCCTTGCCCGGCCAGAACGACGAAACTCGCTATCTTGTCAGTGGTGAGGTGCAGGTGGAGGCGGGGGCAGGCATTGGGGCAGGGGTGCTGCTGCGGGCCAACCCCGGCTGTCGGATCCAGATTGGGCGAGGCGTCTGTATCGGCATGGGATCTGTTCTGCACGCCTGTGGGGGATCCCTCATCGTGGAGGCGGGAGCAACCTTGGGAATGGGGGTGCTGGTGATCGGGCAGGGCACCATCGGCAAAAATGCCTGCATTGGCTCGGAAACCACGCTGCTCAATTGTTCGGTGCTCAGCCAAGCGGTGATCCCTCCCGGCTCCCTGCTTGGGGATCCCACCTATGGTTTCGCTCTCCAGGACGGCAAGCCCACCCAGGCAGAGCCCTCGCCAGCAACAGGGGAAATGGCTCCAGCAACGCGGCCTGAGCCGGTTCCTCCCAGTTCTCCGGTGGCCAACGTCGAAAAGCAAACCCAAGAAAAATCCGGCTCCCCCAAGACCAAGACGCGCAAGCTCAACGGGATCCCCGGCCATTCGGAATTGGATCGCCTCTTGGGCAAGATCTATCCCTATCGGCAGGTGCTTTCCTCTGGGGATGGCCGGCTCTGACGGCTAAACTGGCATGAGTGGTTAGGAGGCCGATGTCAACCTCTCTGGGCCTGATTCAGACGCGCAGCTTTCCGGTCATTGTGCGCATTGCCGACGCCATGACCAAATCGGCAGGCGTGACCCTGATCGGCTTCGAGAAGATCTCAGGAGGCTACTGTACGGCGATTGTGCGGGGGGGAATTGCCGACGTGCGCATTGCCATTGAGGAGGGAATTGAGCTGGCCCGCCAGTTCGAGCAAGAGGAGATCTCCAGTTTGGTGATCCCGCGCCCCCTGCCCAACTTAGAAGCGGTGCTGCCGATTAGCAGCAAGCTGTCTCAACTGGCCCAAAACCGCGGCTACAGCCGCCTCAGCAACTTGGCCGTGGGCCTGTTGGAAACCCGCGGCTTCCCGGCCATGGTGGGGGCTGCCGACACGATGCTGAAAACGGCGGATGTCCAGTTGGCGGCCTACGAGACCATTGGAGACGGCCTCTGTACGGCCATCATTCGAGGCACGGTGGCCAACGTGGCCATTGCCATCGATGCGGGTATGTACGAGGCGGAACGTATCGGCGAGCTGAACGCGGTGGCCGTGATCCCGCGCCCCCTCGACGAGTTGGAGCAGGCGCTGCCGGTGGCCAGTTGTTTTGTGGCCCAGCCCGTTACCCTGCCGGTAACCCTTCCTCAAGTTCAGGAACAGGAAGTGCGGCGCAGCGATGCGGCTGTGGAGCGGATCCCGGTTTACCTGGAGCCGCCTGAAACTCCCTAGCCCCGCCGACC
Organism: Synechococcus sp. H55.8; assembly: GCF_047462375.1. Taxonomy (NCBI): domain Bacteria; kingdom Bacillati; phylum Cyanobacteriota; class Cyanophyceae; order Synechococcales; family Synechococcaceae; genus Synechococcus; species Synechococcus sp. H55.8. The sequence goes on from NZ_JANSJC010000010.1 coordinate 27,731, forward strand.
GATCCATCCTCACCCAAGAAAGCCGAGCAAGGCAGAGGGGAAAAGTGCTAGGCTAATCAAAGACCTGGGTCCGTGCAGCTCCGACGCCCAAACCGTGTCAGGATCGGAAGATAGCAGCACCACGGGATGCTCAGAGCAGGCGCGTCAACCCGGGTCGCCCCTTGCTTCTCCATGTTTCTTTCTGCTGGGTCATTCTCGGTCAAGCTTTTCTTCCTTTTGTCCTGGCAGCCCACCACGCTATGTCCGAGACAGATAATCCCCTCGCCAATTGGGCACAGAAGGCTTTCTACTTCGGCATGGGTTTGGCCGCTGTGGCGGCAGACAACGCCGCAAAGGTGGCCGGCAAGGCGGGTAGCCGTCTGCTGGAGCTGCGCAAGCAGGCACAAGCTTTGGTGGACGAACTGGTGGAGCGGGGGGCGATGACTGCTGAAGAGGCGCGGGCCTACATGGATGCCATTGCTGCCAATGCCAATCGCAAGGGGGAGGAAAGGCAAACTGCCGGCCCCCGCAGGATTAACATCGATGACATCAGCGATGCCGAGGTGGAGGCAAGCACTGCCATCGAACTTTCGGAAGCAGCCCGTCTGCGCCAGAAAATTGCCGAATTGCAGGCAGAACTAGACCGCATCAAGAAGGAAGCCAGAAACTCCTGAGCTCGCCATCCCGACTTTGCTAGTGAGGCCAACCGGAGGGAGCAGCCTGGAGGATCCCATCTTGCGAGAGAAAGCGAGAGCTGAGAAAGGGGCGCAGCGCCTGGGGAATGCGAATCGAGCCATCCGGCTGTTGGTGATTTTCCAACAGGGCAGCTAGGGAGCGCCCCACCGCCAAGCCGGAGCCGTTCAGAGTGTGGACGAAGTAGGTGCCTTTTTGCCCGGCCTCTTTGTAGCGCAGGTTGGCGCGGCGCGCCTGAAAGTCCCAGCAGTTGGAGCAACTGGAGATCTCGCGGTACTGATTTTGGGAGGGGAACCACACCTCCAGATCAAAACATCGGGCCGCTGAAAATCCCAGATCGCCGGTACACAGCTCCACCACCCGGTAGGGCAGTTCCAACATCTGCAAGATGGCCTCGGCATCTTGCACCAGCTTTTCGTGTTCGGCTTCCGATTGATCTGGGCGAGTGACCTTGACCAACTCCACTTTTTGAAACTGGTGCAGCCGGATCAGGCCCTTGGTGTCGCGACCATAGCTGCCGGCCTCGCGGCGAAAACAAGGGGTGTAAGCACAGAAGTAGAGAGGGAGGGCTTCCGCAGGGATCACCTCATCCCGGTACAGGTTGGTGAGGGGTACCTCCGCCGTCGGGATCAGCCACAAGTCATCGTCGGCGCAGCGAAAGCTCTCCTCGGCAAACTTGGGCAACTGCCCCGTCCCCTGCAAAGCGGCGCTGTTGACCAACAAGGGCGGGATCACCTCGGTGTAGCCGGCGGCAAGGTGGCGCTCCAGCATCATGGCGATCAAGGCCCGCTCCAGAGCCGCCCCCGCCCCCACCATGGCTACAAAGCGACTCTGGGCCACCTTGACGGCGCGGCCAATCTCCAAGAGACCCAGGTTCTCGGCAATTTCGTCGTGGGGAAGGACGGGATGGGCGGGTTTCAGCTCATCTCCCCAGCGGCGCACCTCCACGTTGTCGGCCTCATCTCGGCCCACCGGCACGCTGGGCAGGGGCAGGTTGGGCAGGGTGAGCAGCCGGGCGCGCATCTCCTCCTCCAGCTCCCGTTCTTGCTGCTCCAGTTGGGCGATCTCGGCCTTGAGATCTGCCCCCTGCTGCCGCAGAGCCGCCACTGCGGAACCTTGGGGATCCGCTCCCTGACGGATGAGCTCGCCGACTTTCTTGCCGAGGCTGTTGCTTTCTGCCTGCAAGGATCCGCGGCGAGTCTCCAACTGGCGCCGCTCCCGATCCAACTGTAGGATCCCGTCCAGATCGACCGTCGCCCCGCGCTTGTCCAGGGCTTGGCGTACCTGTTCTGGGCGATCCCGCAGCAGCTTCAGATCCAGCACAGAGATTGCCTACCCTCGGCTCCAGATACCCAACCTATTTCTTCAGCCAGCTGAACATGGCCCGCAGCTCCTTGCCCACCTGCTCGAGGGGGTGTTCCGCCTCGCGGCGGCGCATCGCCGTAAACCCTGGCTTGCCGGCCTGGTTTTCCAAGACAAACTCGCGGGCAAATTGACCGCTTTGGATCTCGGCGAGGATCCGTTTCATTTCGGCGCGGGTTTGCTCCGTGATGATGCGGGGGCCACGGGTGTAGTCGCCGTACTCTGCCGTGTTGGAGATGCTGTGGCGCATCTTTTCCAGGCCACCTTCGACGATGAGATCCACGATTAGCTTAACTTCGTGCAGGCACTCGAAGTAGGCCAGTTCCGGTTGGTAGCCCGCTTCCACCAGGGTCTCAAACCCCGCCTTGATCAGAGCCGTGAGGCCGCCACAGAGCACCACCTGCTCCCCAAAGAGATCCGTTTCCGTCTCTTCCCGAAAGCTGGTCTCCAAAATACCGGCCCGCGTGCCGCCGATCCCTTTGGCGTAGGCCATGGCCCGCTCCCGCGCCATCCCGGAGGCATCCTGATGGACGGCAAACAGGCAGGGCACCCCTTGACCTTCTTGGTAGGTGCGCCGCACCAAGTGTCCAGGGCCTTTGGGGGCGACCATGATGACATCCACATCTGCCGGCGGCTGGATCTGCCCAAAGTGGATGTTGAAGCCGTGGGCAAAGAGGAGCACGTTCCCCGGCTGCAAATGCGGGCGGATCTCGCTCTGGAAAACGGCCTTTTGCACCTCATCGGGCAGCAGGATCATCACCCAGTCGGCGGCAGCCGCAGCATCTGCTACGGTCTTGACCGTCAACCCGTCCTGCTCCGCTTTGGGCCAAGAGGGGCTGCCGGGATAGAGGCCGACGAGGACGTTGACACCACTGTCGCGCAGGTTGAGGGCGTGGGCATGGCCTTGGCTGCCATAGCCGATGATGGCAACGGTTTTGTCGGCCAGAAGCTCCAGGTTGGCGTCGGGGTCGTAGTAGAGGCGAGCCATGGTCGAGCAGGGGTACTGGGTGTCTTGTGAGCAGGTGCTTGACTAGGATAGCAGGAACCAAGGGATCCCTGAACACTCCAGTTGCCCAGATCAGACTCCGTGATGAACGGTTTTCACCCACCTCAGGCGCTTGGGCTGCACACACATGCGAGCGGTTGTGGCGATCATCACCGGCAGCCAGTGGAGCATGTAGACCAAGCCAAGGGCAGTGTGCCACCAAAGCTGCCGTCCGCGCAAGCCTTCCACGTGACGCAGCCCCCGGTAAAAGGCCACCGTCAGGCAGCCCATCACCAGGGCGTTCAAAGGCAGCAGCACAGAAGAGTGGCCTGTCAACAGCACCCAGAGGGTATCGGGAACCAAGGCCATCGGCAGCAGATACTGAGAAATAAAAAAGGCCCAGAGATCCACCGTTTTGGCCATGCCCATGCGGCGACCGAGGATCCCCGGCCAGTAGTCGAGATAGCGCTGATAGCCTCCTTCCGCCCAGCGGCAGCGCTGATGCCAGAGACTTTTCCAGGAGGTGACTCCTTCTTCAACAATGGCCGGCTCCGTCAAGAAGGCAATATCTACGCCCGCCAGGTGCAGCTTAAAGGTGAGATCCAGATCATCGGTGAGTGTGGCCTCGTTCCAACCACCGCACTTTTCCAAGACATCTCGCCGCACCAATTGGCCGTTGCCGCGTAGCTCGCCAATACCTCTTACGGCCACCCGCTGCTGCTGCAAGTAGGCATCGGAGGCCATTTCCGCCACCTGGCCCAGCGTCCAGAAGTTGACGTTGGGGTTGCCCAGGGCCTTGCGCACCTGAACGGCGCCCACTGCCCGTCTGCTGAAACGGCTGCGCAAGCGGGATGGAGTCCTTCCCACTTGAACAAACAAGGGCAGAGTGCGGACAAGAAAATCGGAGGGCACCACAGCATCGGCATCGCAGACCAGGATGATCTCTCCTTGGGTCAGGGGCAATACCTCGTTGAGGGCACCAGATTTGCCTCCTCCTTGCCCCGGCTGCCGCCGGTAGACCCGTAGGTGCGGGATCTGCTTCTGGGCTTCCCGCAGAACGTCAGGGGTGGCATCGCTGCTGTTGTCGTCGATGGCCCACAGCTCCAGATGGCTGGTGGGGTAGCGGAGCTGGGTCAAGCTGTGCAACAGCCGCGGGAGCACTGCGCTTTCGTTTTTGGCCGGGATCAAAACGGCCACGCGGGGCAGGGCCAGCCCACTCAACTCCGCATCCGGCTGCCTCGGTGGGACGGAGCCCTTATCCGTTGATCCAGGATCCCGGCAGGTCACGTCGCCAGAAGGAAGTCGCAGGGGGGGCGGGGAGGCTGCCGGCTGCAGACGAAATAACCGACTGATGTGGATCACCATGAACGTGGCCAACCCCATGGTGATCCAGCGAGCCGTCGGCAGCACATGCATTAGGCTGACCACTCCCCACACCATGGCCAGAACCAGCAGAGCCTTGAGGCGGCGGCGTTGGGCCGAGGTCAGCAGCCAGTCGGGAAGATGCAGATCCTCAAGGGGCTCCGGCTCTGACCAGACGAACTCAGACACAGGAATCCTCCCACGGGCGCCAATGTTAACCACCCCCGCCAACCTATCGGGACTTTATTCCGAAGGCTGTTAAGAGGCTGTTACTTATTGTCACCTATTGTGCCGGCGAAACAGAGTTCTTGAGTTTCTGCAGGCGAGAAAAGTTGGGGATCCCTAGCTCCGGTTCTCCGGCAAGAGGCGAGGAGCCTAGGGGTTGCCGCGAATCTCCTTGATCACCCCATCTTCCAGGAGGATCTCGACCTGCATTTTCTGGATCAGGTTGTCTCCTTTTTGGACGCGGAAGAAGCTCTCCACGTTGCCCTGCAGCACTTCTTGGTTGAGCTCCAGGGTGGTCAGTTGGTTGATCTGTTGCAACAGTTGATTTTTCTGATCCAAGAGCCGGATCTTCTGCTCATTCACGCGGCTTTTCACCGCTTCCACCTGTTGGAGGACTTGGGGGCTGTTGGGGTTAGAGCTCTGTTTTTCCAGTTCGGCAATGGCCCGCTTGCCCTGAAACTCCAGTTGTTGCATCTGAGCATCGGTGGCTTCGATCTGCCGCTCCAATTGCTCCTGCATTTCCTTTTTCCAAAGGGGGGTGACCACCACCTTGATGGGGATGTTGCGCTTAAGCAGTAGCTGAGTGCCGTTGCTGACGTTGTTTTCTTCCATAGAACCTATCCAGGCAGACGACCAACCAAACTGGGATTGTAGAAATCTCCCCTAAAAGCTCTGGGTTTGGGGAAGAGGAGCTCAACAGAACGAATTTTCCCCCGCCGAGCCGGAGAATCCATCTATTTATCCTACTGGCTGGGATCCCCGCAGTAAAGTCTCGGCTGGGGGGAAATGGCGGTTTTGGTTAAGGATCTTGAAGGCCGCTGCCCTGCGGCGGCGCAGATTCGGCTAGCGTGAAAGACGGTGTTCTCGGATTTTGCAGCAGCCATGAGCGAACTGGCCTCAACTCCCTGGCAACCCTCGGCTGGGGCTGCCCGGCCGGTGCGGATCGCCTCCCGCAAAAGCGAGCTGGCCTTGGCCCAGACCCACTGGGTCATGGAGCAGTTGCAGGCCCACCATCCGGGGTTGCCCCTAGAGCTGCACACCCTTTCCACCCAGGGAGACATCATCCTGGATGTGGCGCTGGCCAAAATCGGCGATAAGGGCCTATTTACCAAGGAGTTGGAGGTTAGCCTGCTCAACGGCAGCAGCGACCTGGCGGTGCACAGCCTCAAGGATTTGCCCACCCGCTTGCCAGAAGGCTTGGTGTTGGGGGCCATCACCCGGCGGGAGGATCCTCTGGACGCTTTGGTGGTGCGGGAGGAGCTGCGCGGCTACCACCTGGCCACCCTACCAGCAGGGACGGTGATCGGCACTTCCTCTTTGCGGCGACTGGCCCAACTGCGCCACGCCTTTCCCCACCTGCAGTTTAAGGACGTGCGGGGCAACCTCAACACTCGCTTGGCCAAGCTGGATCGGGGGGAGTACGACGGCCTGATCTTGGCGGTGGCCGGGCTAAAGCGCCTGGGCCAAGCACAGCGGATCCACGAGGTGCTAGATCCCAGCGTGTCCTTGTACGCCGTTGGCCAGGGATCCCTCGGCATCGAGTGCCGGCAGGGGGACGAGCGGATCCTGGAGCTCATTCAACCCTTGGCCGATGGGGAGGCCACAGCCCGCTGTTTGGCCGAGCGAGCTTTCTTGCGGGCGCTGGAGGGGGGCTGTCAGGTGCCCATCGGCGTCCACAGCCAAGTCCAGGGGGAAGAGCTGCACCTAACCGGCATGGTGGCCGACCTAGAGGGGCGACGGCTGATCCGCGATACCCAAACGGGATCCACTGCCGCTCCGGAAGCGGTGGGAATCTCCCTGGCGGAAAAGCTGAAGCAACAGGGGGCCGACGAAATCCTGCAGGCCATTTTTGCCCAGGCTCGCCGCTAGACTGCCTGGTTTTCAGGGTCGCGGAGCCGGCGGTAGGGATCGGTTTAGCCGCTGCTCAAACTTCAGCCCCACCCAGATCACGCCGATCCCACAGGCCACCAACACCGCCGACTTGGCCAAGAGGCCGGTCTCGTACTCGAAAAAGCGGGTCAGCACCACCAGGGTTAGCCCCAATAGCCCCTGCCAGAAGCGCCCCCGCAGCCCCTGCTGCAACCCTTCCCAGCAGAGGATCGCCGACAATCCCACCAGCAGCAGGGTCAGGATCCAGGGGGCCAAGAAGGCCAGGGCCACTCTTGAGGTCAAGTTCCTAGAAACAGCATTGCTGATCACCAGCAAAAGGGCCAGGGTAATCAGGGAGAGGAAAACGACGGCATCCTTGAGCCAGGCGGAAATGGGCTGGGATCTCTTGGCCTGCCACCCCTGCCACCAGCCCCAGCCGGCCAGCAGCAGCAACCCTGCCGCCGACAAGCTTGCCCAGGGATCCACAGCTTGGAACAGAGGTGAGGGGTCGGGATCCCAGTCCCAGGGGTCACGGAAGCTCCAGACGTAGAGCAAGAAACCCAGCCCCAGCAAAGCCAGGCCCTCCGCCGTCGGGATCAGATCCAAGCCTTGCTCCTGCTCGCCATCCTGGCCATTTTCTCCGGTCAAAATCCGGCTTAGCCGGTAACCATGGCGTTGGTGCCAAAAGCCCAGCCCCCAGACAACGGCAAGGCCAAGCAGCAGCCAGAGGGTCAAGCCTTCTCCAGAGCTGTCCCAGCGCTCTGCCAACCTTTGTAGCGCCAGGCCGAAGTCCACCAAAGCCAGGGCAAAGATCCAGCGGGAGCGGCACCCGTAGGCAAGGGGCAGCAAGAGACCAAGGGCCAGCCAGGGGTAGAGAGGGTCGAGAGCAGTGCCCCCTTCCCAGACGGCAGTCACCCCCGCCAGGGCGAACAAAAGGCAGGCCAAGACGCCACTGGGGGTGTGGAACAAGCTGTAGGCCACGGCCAAGCTGCCCAGCCCCCAGCCCAAGAACAAGCCCGCCAGGGATCCCCCCATTTGGAACCACTGGGCCATCAGAGCAATGGCGGCTCCCAGGGCCAGCTCCCCGGCAATCAATAGGGCGCTGCCCAAGCGCGGGGATCCCTGCTGCCAGAGTCGCAAGCCGGCCACCTGCAGTCCCACCGTGAGGGCCAGGGATCCCAAGGCTCTGGCCGAGCGGGGAATGGCGTCCCAGTTGGCAGCCACGAAGGAGATCACCCCCAAGCCCACCAGCACGGCGCCCAACAGCAGCAGCAACAGGGTAAAGCGGCTGGCGGCTGTTCGCGGCAAGCTATCGAGTTGGTAGTACTCCCACAGGCGATCCCGCTGCGCCGGCTGAATCAGCCCCTGCTCCACCCAGGTGTCCAACAGGTCGGCCAGTTGGCGGCGGAAGCGGTCGTCGGGGCCAGAGGAGCGGGGAGAAGTCATGGCACCCTCACCCCCTGCCCCTCTCCCAGCCCTCACCCCCGGCCCCTCTCCCTGAGGGAGAGGGGAGATTAGAATCGGTAGCCCGGAGCACTCGCTGCAGCACCTCTTGGTAGCCGGCTGCCGGATCGCCGAGATCAAAGCGAAAGAGGTCTTTATCCAGCACCCGCGGCTCAGTCCCTTCTAGATCCCACAGGCGGCAGGTGTCGGGGCTGATCTCGTCCGCCAGCCAGATCTCCCCTTGCTCGTCCAGGCCAAACTCCAGCTTAAAGTCCACCAGCTCCAGCCGGCAGCGCCGCCAGAAGTGGCGAAGGTGAGTGTTGACCGCCAAGGCCAGGGATCCCAGCTTCTCCACTTGCTCTGGCGTGGCCAGGTGCAACAGGCGGATGTGGTCGGGGGTTACCAAGGGATCCCCCAAGGCGTCGTTTTTGTAGTAAAACTCCACCAGCGGCGGCTGGATGGGCAGGCCCTGCTCCAGGCCTAGGCGCCGGCAGAGGCTGCCGGCCGTGCGGTTGCGCACCACCACTTCCAAGGGCAGGATCCGCAGGGCGCGCACCTGCATCTCTCGGGGGCCGGTCTGGGCCAAAAAGTGGTTGCGGATGCCCTGCTGCGCCAGGTAGGCAAACACCCGGCTGGAGACGGTGCAGTTGACCTCCCCTTTGCCGGCGATGGATCCCCGCTTTTGGGCGTTGAAGGCCGTGGCGTCGTCTTTGTATTGGCAGAGGTAAACCTGGGGATCGGCGGTGCGGTAGACCCGCTTGGCCTTGCCCTCGTAGAGGAGCTCTGGGGACGTGGGCGAGGATGGCATGGGCAACCCCTAATAGCCGGTCAGCCGTCCGCGGATCCCTTGCCAAAGGGTAATGGCGAGGATGCGCAGATCCAGCCACAGAGACCAGTTTTGCACATAGTAGAGATCATACTGGGTGCGGCGGGCAATGCTGGTGTCTCCCCGCAGGCCGTGGATCTGAGCCCAGCCGGTGAGGCCACTTTTCACCAAATGCCGATCCGGATACTTGGGGATCTCCTGGCTAAATTGCTCCACGAAGTAGGGCCGCTCCGGGCGGGGGCCCACCAGGCTCATTTCCCCCTTCAAGACGTTCCAAAGCTGGGGCAGCTCGTCCAGGTTGGTGCGGCGCAAAAAGGCTCCTATCTTGGTTCGGCGCGGATCCCCGGGGCGCGTCCAGCCCGGCTGGCCGGCTGCCTCGGCATCCACCCGCATGGTGCGGAACTTGGCAATCCAAAAGCGGCGCCCATCCAAGCTCACCCGCTCCTGCCAATACAAGATGGGGCCGGGGCTGCTGCAGGCCACCAGCAGGGCGATGACCAAAAATAAGGGGCTGAGCAACACCAGGCCCAGGGAGGCCCCTAGGATGTCTACCGCTCGCTTGAGGAAACGGTTGTGGGCGTAGCGCAGAGGGGGCTGGCGCAGCGTCAGCAGCGGGATCCCGTCCAGGGACTGGAGGCTGAAGTTCACCGTCAAAAAACCGAGGATATCTGGCACCAGCCGCACCTGCACCGACAGGGCCTGCAAGCTGAGCAACAGAGGTGCATTGGCCAGCTCCGGCTGCCCAAACCACACCTCTTCGATCTCGGGGTGAGCCTGCACATAGGCCACCAGGTGGCTGGGCTCCAGCCGCTCCAGCTTCTGCAAAGGCTCTGGTTCTGGCGCCGAGGGATCCCCGGCCACGGCCCAAGCCTTAATCTCAAACCCCAAGGCTGGGCAGCGCTCCAGCCGCTCCAGCACCTCAGCCAAGAGCAGGCCGGATCCCACCCAGATGACCCGTCGCCGCCCCTGGCCGTGGGCATACAGCCAACCCATGCCCAGCCGCAGCAGCGCCCGCATCCCCGTCAAGCCGAGCAGGGCCAGCAGGCCGGCATAGCCCACCACCAAGCGCGACAGCGAGACGGAGCGCACGAAAAAGGCCCCCGCCAACACCAAGCCAAAGGTCACCCCCAGCCCCAGCAGCAAACTGGCCCATTCCTCAAAGCGAGATAGGCGCTTCGATTCGCCGTATCCTCCCAAGCCGGCCTGAACGCCCCAATAGCTAAGGGCAGTCAGCAACCCCAGGCCAGCATAAACATCCCAGGGCAAAAGCTGGTGGGGGCGCAAGCTGCGCAGCCAATAAGCCGCCCCGAAGGCCAGCCAAATACAGAGCCCATCCCCCAAACAAGCCAAGGGCACCCACAGGCGATGCGGATCCAAGCTCAGGGTGTAGCCGCGAAAGAAACCCGTCCCGCCAGCGCGATTGGCCAAGAGCTATCTCCTCCAGCAGTTAAGACTGGAAACAATCCTACAGAAAAGGTTATCCATTTGAGGATGCAAGGACTCCGTCTCGCTAGCGCGAACGGCAAAATCGATGTTGACTGAAAAAACTGGTAATAACGGCGAGAAGTTGAGGATTAAGAGGCTCAGTTTCTCAGAGGAGCAATTTTCTTAAGGCTGGCTACCGCCAATAAAGACAGGCCAAAGGGTAGGGAGAACTTAGAAATTAAATAGGCTTCCGCAGCAAAAATCTCGGTTAAAAGCCAATTGATCCAAGGCGAGGGCATGTTTAGATCCTGCTTCTCCTTGAGGCGAAGGCTCTTTTGGGCTAGGCGGATCCCTGCTGCTAATGGAAAGAGAAAGCTGTTGAAAAAGGTAAAGGTATGAATTTGCAGGCCGGCACTCTTGAGTAAGGAGAGAAGTTGTGCTGCTGTGTAGCGTCTCTTGTGGTGATTGAGCTCGTCATGGGCGCTCCACAGCCAGGGGTAGGCCGGTACCGTGATCACCATGTAGCCGGATGGCTTTAACCTCTGGATGAGAGCTTCCAGAGCTGCTTTGTCTTCCTCCAAATGTTCTAAAACGTCCAGTAGGGCAATAAGGTCAAATTGCTGGGAACCAAAAGGGATCCGATGCGGCAATTCACCTTCGGCCACAATCCCAATGCCGCGGGCCCGGGCCAAAGGCAATGCTATTTCGCTTCTTTCCATGGCCCAGACTTGGCCAAATTGAGACAACATTTCTAGGTTGCCGCCACTGCCACAGCCGGCTTCCAAGATACAAGCCGCGAGCGGAAGAGGGATCCCGGCAATAACCTGCCTGAGAATGCGGCGGCGCCCCACAAACCACCAATGTCGATCTTCTAAGCCCGCCATTTGTTCATAAGCTCTGGGATCCATACAATAGTCGTTCCAAATATTGGGAAACAGCTTGTTAGTTGATCCCTTGCTCCCCTCTCCCACGAGGGGAGAGGGGTTGGGGGTGAGGGTCGAAAGATGACCTTATCCTATACTTTTCCGGTGTTAGAGAACTCCGTCCCGCTTACGCGATTTAGGTTTCAAGGAGAAAGCCTGGCCTTGCCCCAGCGATTTTTGCGGTACCAGGCGGCCACGTGGGGGCACCAGGCCTCAAAGTGGGGCCAAATCAGTTCACACAGATACTGAATTTCTCGCTGGGCATCTTCTTTAGCTCGTAAATCCAGAAAATGCATCAAGCTGCGGCAATTAAAAGAGACTACAAAATGTTGGCGGATCCCGTAGCCGATGATGTTACGAGCATCTTCATAAGGCAATCCGCACTCTTCGACCAGGCGATAATAGGCAATGGCCTGACTGCGATACTGCTCAAGAATGATGTTCAGGGCCTCGGGAGAGATGGGCTTGAAGCCTTGGCGGGTTTTGGCCTTGCCTTCTTTGACGCTGGCAGGAACGTAAAACAGAGTTTCCAACTCTTGCAAAGATAACGAGGGCTCCGCGCCGGTTTTGTCGGCAAGAGCAGCGGTTTCGTTGGTGCTCCGAGGCGCAGACAAGAGTCTTTTGCCCAAATCGGCAATTTGCCGGCCTGTATATCGAAAAGATTGAACGTCGAAAGAAACTCCCACTCGATGAGTACGGGCCTGTTGCATGACAGCATGGGGAAAATAGCCCACCCCAAACGTGATCTGAGGGTGCTCAAGAGGCCCATAGTGGCCACGATTGCCCTCCAGCAGATGCCGCACCACGGCCTCTCCATACTGTTCCGGGATCCGGCCCTCTGGGGTAACAAAATCGGGGCTGTAATCTTGGTGCATCGCCTGCCAGATCACCCGTTCGGGATCTGGAGTTTGGCTAAGCACCACCACTTGAAATAAGGCATCCACTGTCAGAAAGCCGTACCCTTTCCCCAAAGTATAGAGGGAAGACACCTAGAGAAGGCGGCGGGCCCGCGTCTCCTCTGCCAGCACCATGTTCAAGCCCGGATTGCTGCGCATCAGCCCCGCCACGTAAAGGGTATAGACTTTCCCCGCCTCTAACTGGAGGTCAAACCGTTGCAAGGGAATGCTCCGGCTGGGAGCCGACTGCACACCTGGCGCGGGGGCTGAAGGAGCTATGGCCACCTGAATTTGGGTAAAGCCGGGGCGCATGGCTTGAAAGGTGGATACTTGTCCGAAGGCCAACTGGGGCAGCAGCACCCGCCCTTGCTCCCCTTGCCATTGCAGGGCCGGCGCATCAGGGGCGGCGTGGACAAACCGCACCAGGGCTTGATCAAACGGCGGATGGATGTTGTCTTCCAATACCAGGGCTGTCATGCGATTTGGCTCGTTGGCAGCCACCACCGAGAACACTCCCCCGCCCCTGAGGTTAGCCACAGTTCTGGCCGCAACCGTTCGCGCTAGCGGAACGGAGTCTTGAGAACTTGCGGGCTGGCCGGGGTTCTCAGGTGTTGAAAACAAAACAATGTCGTACTCGCCCGCCGGCATGCGCACGTACTCGCTCACCGCGCCGTAGGCTATGCTCCGAGCAGCCCTTACCCCTCCCACTTCCAAGTCGATCCGAGGGGCATTGGGGGCCACATGCACCAAGCGCACCTGGACCTCAGAAACTCCCGCAGATGCCGAAGGCATCGGGATGGCACAGCCGGACAAAAGCCCCGGCATTAAAGCCCCACCCACCACGCAGAGGACTGCGCTCACCCACTGTCGCACCATAGTTTATGCTCACTCCCACTCCTCACACCCAACGCTCAGTAGGGATCGAGCAGAAGGGCCCTCTCGCTCCCCAAAAGTTCGGTTCGGCGCAAGGGATCCCCTCCACTGACGCCAAAGAACCTGCTCTTGTCTTACCCCAGTTTTGCGCCTGATGCCATAGAGCCGGGCAGGATTTGCCGGCCCCCCTAAATCAAAGGGATCCCGGCGACAGGATCAAGAAGAACTGGGCGAGAAGAGCGGCGGCTGAACAAGCGGAAATAGGTGCTGACGGCCAACTCTTTCAGCGGGAAAAGCAGGTAGGTGAGGGGGTTGATGGTAACGATGATGTTGCGGCAATCGCGTTTGGCCTGGGCCAGGATCTGGGCGGCCACCCAATCTCCCGACATAACTCCAATGGGATTGAGCTGGCTCTTGAAGGGACCGAGGATGAGTTTGCGCACCACGCAGGGAGCGTCCAGGCGGCGCAGGGTAACCAAATCTCCTAGGGCCCGCTTGGAGAGCTCGTAGAGGGGGCTGAAGGCAGGGCTGACCTCGGCTTCTGAGGTGTTCACCCAAACCTCTTTGGTGGCCATCTCTGGGTTGTTGCGAACTGTCTGGAAGAACAGCTCCATCAGCCGCCAAGCCGAGAAAGTGTTGACGGCGTAGGACTGGCGGACAGACTCGGGATCCCGCTCCCCATGCACGTTGAGGCCGTGGTTGATCACCAAGATATCGACCCGCTCCAGGAGTTCGGCCAGGGATCCCTCCTGCCCCACCTGCCAGCGAACGGTCTCCACCGGCTGGGGCTGGCCGTCCACTTCGATGGCAACCGAATCCGCATGGGAGCTGAGGGCGATGACTTTGGCGCCGTAGCGGTGACAGTGCTGCAAGAGGGCCCGGCCCAGGGTGCCGGAGGCGCCGGTGATGGCCACACGCTTGCCTTTCAGGGAGAGACTGGTGCCCATAATCCGATCCACCAAGGTCAAGGTGCCGCAAAAGTAGGCGTTGGTATCGTCGAAGTGGTGCCGCCAGTGGTAGGCGCGGTTCACATGCCACTGGCTGGGGGGAGCGGGGAAAGGCCCCGGCTGGTGGGTGATATCCGTCTGCAGAGCCAGCCCATAGCCCCGCAACATGCCGGCCACCCAGAAACTGGCCGAATAGAGCACTCCCACTACTGCTGCCAGGCCGTAGAAGAGGGATCCCTGGCCCAACAGCACCACCCAGGGGATCCCGGCTAGAACCATCGTCGCCGCTTCGGGAACATCGTGGTGCCACTGGGATTCTCGGTATAACTTGGGGTCTACCACGCTGAGATCGGGGCGGAACAGGCGGTGGTGCAGGGTGTGCTTGGGCATCAGCCAGGGCCAGAGGTGGGCCAGCCAATGGCGCACATCTCGCACGATCTCCGCCCAAAGGACGGAAGCCAAGGCAATGGCTCCCACCGCTAGCCACTGAGTTACGCTGCTAACATCCATAGGGCTTTGCCGACAGTAGCCGAACCATCCTGGGCTCGCCGTCGCCTCTTGGCATCAACCTCACACAGTTGGCGACCCTCAAAAATCATCGCAAAGATCGTTGATAAAGACCATCCTAGACCGCGAGCAAGACGGCCAACGGCAGCCTTTGGGATCCCTTCCCTCACCCCTGGCCCCTCTCCCTGAGGCACCCAAGCGCTCCGCGCCGCTCACGCGACCACCCCCGGCCCCTCTCCCTGAGGGAGAGGGGGGAGAGAGATCAAGGGGTGGGGGGCGGAAGCTTGCGGATCTCTACAGCGTCTCCCACTTGCAAGCCCAGGGCTGCAGCCGTCCCGCCGCGGAACTCCAGCACGCCATCTACCAACTGGTCAGAGGGTGGCCCATAGACGGGGCAGGGTTGGGCGGGGCAACCGGGCACATCGGCAGCGATGTACACCACCTGACCTTGGCGGAGAAAGATAATGTCCAGGTTGAGCAGGGTGTTGAACATCCAGAAGGCAGCCGGCTGGGGCGGGTCGAAGGGAAACCACATGCCGCGATCAGGCGGCAAATCGGTGCGAAACATCAGGCCCAGCCGCTGTTGCTCGGGGGTGCGGGCCACTTCCAGCTCAAAGCGCTTGCCGGCAATGGTTACTTCCGCTTCCACCGGCAGGTGCTGGGGCTGCCCTTTGGCCGGGGTCGAGCTGGCAACGGCTGCCGTCTCCTGGGCTTCTCCTCCAGCAGTACATCCCAGCAGCAGAGCCAGGCCCAAGGCGATCCCGCTCGCTGTGACAGCCTGGCGCTCTCTTGCCCACCAACTCATCCCTTTCTCCTGCTGAGCTGTGCAGGCTTGATCCTACCCTGCTCTCTGGACTGAAGAGGGAGGGGATCCGCGGCAAGTTTGCCGGGATCTCCTGCGGGCTTTGGCCTGTCGATCTCACCTCAAGCGCAGCCGCAATGGCCGGCCTGGGCAAGAGCCATCCACCCCCAACCCGATACCATAGCCTATAGAGTCTATCTATCGTTCCCCACCCGGCCAGGAGAGACCCAATGAAAGACCTTTTGAATATATCCTCGGTGAGCCGGATCCCGCTTCTGGCTCTGTTTGGCCTATTGCTTTTGGGTCTCTGGCCCACGCACGGGGAAACCCCGGTGCGGATCCCGTTTGAGCCGACCGTGACCTATGGGGAAGGGTATGGAGAAGAGGCTGTGGCCCAACAAGCCCAAAGTCGCTTTGCGCTAAAGCTATTCGCTCACCTACTCCAGCAGCAGCCGCAAGAGAACCTCTTTTTCTCCCCCTTGAGCCTTCGCCTGGCCCTGAGCATGCTGTACAACGGCGCCGCTGGAGAGACCCAAGCGGCCATGGCCGAGGTGCTGGAGGCCCAAGAACTCTCCCTCAATGAGTTGAACTGGACCAACGCCCAGATGGCGCGCTGGCTGGTGGAGCGATCCCAAGCAGAAGGGCCGATCCAGGTGCAAGTGGCCAACGGCCTTTGGGTCGATCAAATCCTCACCCTGCGGCCTCCCTTTTTGCAGGCGCTGGCTACCTATTACCAAGCGGTGGTCAATCGGGTGGAGCTGGGATCCCGCCAGACGGTGCAGGCGATTAACCGTTGGGTAGCCGAGCGCACCCAGGGCCAGATCGACCGCATCGTGGATCGCCTCAGCCGCGAGGACGTGATGGTTTTGCTCAACGCCATCCATTTCAAGGGAGAGTGGACCCAGCCCTTCGATCCGGCCCTGACCAAGCCCCAGCCCTTCACCCGAGCTGATGGCCGCCGTGTCCAAGTGCCGCTGATGGCCCAATCCGGTCGCTACGGCTACCGGGAGACCGAGCAGCTCCAGGTGGTGCGCCTGCCCTATGGGGAAGGGGAGCTGGCCCTGCTGATCCTGCTGCCCAAACCAGGGGTGAGCTTGGCAACCCTGCAACAGGAGCTCAGCCCAGAAACTTGGCAAGAATGGACGGGATCCCTGCCCACCCGCCCCGGCTCGGTGCGGATCCCCAAGTTTAAGCTGGCCTACGCAACCGATCTGGTGCCGGCTTTGCAGCAGTTGGGTATGGGGATCGCCTTTTCTCGCCGGGCCGATTTCAGCCAGATGACCTCAGAGCCGACGCAGGTCAGCAGAGTCTTGCACAAGGCGGCCATCGAAGTGGATGAAAAGGGATCCGAGGCGGCTGCTGCCACCGGGGTAATCGTCTCCCGCACCGCCAGCGACCGGCAGGAGCCCTTCCAATTCGTAGCGGATCGACCTTTCTGGTTTGCCATTGTCGCTTCTAGATCCGGCGACAACCCCGAGGCGCAAACTGTGCTGTTTATGGGATCCCTGGTGGATCCTGGATAAGGGGATCCCTCATGCTGACTGCGGAGGTCATGATAATCGAGGTTTTGGAACAAGAAAAGATCCCTGGGTTTGCCTTGGATTTGTCAGAGTTTTTTGCCGAACCTAAGTTTTAGTTCTTTGCCAACTTAGCAACAAAAGCCTTCAGGGTTCCGCGGCACCTGGTAAACTGGCTCCAAAAACGGGATCCCCTTCCATGGCGCTGGTTTACCTGCAAGTTCTGGAGCGCACCCCCAGGCGGCTGCGGATTGCCCTGCAAAGGTTTACCCCTGAGCAACTGGCCTGGCGGGTGGTGGCGGGGCTGGGGTTGTTGGCGCTGGGATCCCAGCTCTGGCAGCCTTCCCCTCTGCTGGGGCTACTGGCTGTAGCAGCGGGCCTGGGGATTGGGATCCCTTGGGGGCTGGGGCAGATCTTGAGTGTGGATCGGGAGCGGCAGCGGGTGACCCTGACCCGGCTGGGTGGCCCTTGGGGGATCTGGCGGCAGCAGGTCTTCTCTTATCCTCTCGCCCAATTGCAAGGGGTGCGGCTGCAGCGGCTGGGACAAGAGATCTTGGATAAAGAAGCACAGGAAAGCTTTCAGCTACAAGCTCAGGTGCGGTTGCAGTTCCGTCCCCAGGTTTTTGAACAAGAGCTTGAAGAAGTGATCGCTTGTTTCAGTAGCCAATCGGCGATCAAAAAAGGCGAGCCGGAAGCCCTTGCCTTGGCGCAGCGGCTGGCAGGCTGGATTCAGGCCTATATGAACCCGTGAGGTTGCCTCATAAGCTGTTGATTGCAGTACTTGGCAATCCTTGGAAAGCTGTCGAGAATGGGTGTGAATTTGGATAGGTGCTTTTGCGAACCTTCACAGAACAGAATTTCGGCAATGCTAAGCCGTCATGACTATTCCTGAGGAGACTCTAGAAACCGTTAGCCTAGTCGTCAGGGATGCTTTGCGCAACTGGCCGTGGCTGCTTTTGTGGGCAGCCTCTTTCCTGGCGCTTGTCTTCTGGCAAAGGCGACGGCTGCATCAGGCCCAGGTTGGTTTTCCCGACATCGTCACCCTGGCGCGGCCCGATACGACATTGGTGGAGTGTAACGAAGTCTGCCAGAGGGTTTTTGGCAATTGGCGGGGCCGGCGCTGGATCGAGGCCTTGTTGCCAGAGGAGCAAGAGCAGGTGCGGCAGCAGATAGCCCAGCTCACCCCTCAGCAGCCCACTTTCACGAGGGTTGATAGGATGGTGGACGCGGCGGGACAGGTGCGGTGGTTTGAGTGGATCAACCAGGGCATCTTCGACCGGCGGGGCCGGCTGCGGTTTATTCGCGGGGTCGGCCGAGACATCACCAAGCAGAAGCAACTGGAAGACAATCTGCGGCTGCGGGAAGCCCAATTGCAAGCCCTCTTGGACGCCCTGCCGGCAGCCATATGGGCCAGGGATCCCCAGGGGGTGCTGATTTTGCAAAATGCCACCGACCGTGCCTGGTTTGGCGACCTGCTGGGCACTTCCCTGCAAGAGGGGGCTCGGCAGTACCCCCAGTGGCTGGAGTACACCGCGCAAGTCTTGTCTGACCTAGAGCGGCAAGAGATTTTCCAGATGGAGGGCAAGGAAATCATTCAAGGCCAAGAGCGCTATGTCTATCGCCTGGCTGTGAAGCTGCAGGATGAGTCCAAAGGTTTGGGGTGCCTCGGCATTGCCTTGGACATTACCGAGCAAAAGCGGCTGGAACAACAGGTGCAAGAGCAACAGGAGCGCTTTCGCGCCTTTCTCAACAACAGCCACGACATTTTGTGCTGGATCGATGCCCAAGGCTTGGTCTATCCCTTCAATTGCCCGGTTGCTGAAAAAATTTTAGGTCGTTGTCTTGAGGAGGGAGAACCTATACCTTTGGATTGGGTTCACCCAGAAGATCGGCAGATTGTTGCTAGTGCTCTTGAACACCTCAAGGCTCGACCTGGCGAAACGCTCAGCTTTATCTATCGAATGCAGCATGCGGATGGCCATTGGGTATGGCTAGAGAGCCGCTGTACTAATCTTTTGCAGGATCCTGCGGTGGCAGGAATCGTCTGCAGCACCCGCGACATTACCCAGCAAAAAGAGGCGGAACTGGCGCTGCGGGAAAGCGAAGCCCGCTTCCGGGAAATTGCGGAAGTTGTTCCTGTAAGCTTTTTCCTAAGTTCAGCAGATTTTGGTCAATTTCCCTACGTAAGTCCGCGTTGTGAACAGATTTGGGGATACACGCCGGAGGAGTTTTACCAGAAGCCGGATCTGTGGAAAGACAGGATCCACCCCGAAGATCTGCCTCAGGTTTTGCAAGCCGTAGCTCAAGTTATCCAAGGAGAGAAGACGGTTACCTATCGCATTTTCCATCGAGATGGTCGGGTGCGCTGGTTGCGAACTTCCTGCCGACCTATTTTCAATGAGCAGCAAGAAGTGATCCGCATTGCCGGCATCACAGAAGATATCACCGAGCAAAAAGAGGCGGAGCTGGCCCTGCAAGAGAGCGAGGCCCGCCTCAAGGCCATCCTCGACGGGATCCCTTTTCCCATCTTTGTTAAAGATTTGCAGGGCCGCTACTTACAGGTCAATCAAGCTTACCTGCAGAAAAACGGTAAACTCCCAGAAGAAGTTCTCGGCAAGGCCGATACGGAGCTCTTCTCGCCAGAGGAAGCTCTGGAGTTGCGCAAGGAAGATCAAAGAGCCATCCAGTCTCCCGCTCCCATCAGCTATGAGTGCACCATTTGTCGAGACGGCAAAAAGCAAGAAAAGTGGATCACCAAGTTTGCCCTGCGGGATTGGCAAGGGGATCCCTATGCCGTTTGCGGCATTGCTGTGGATATAACCCCTCTCAAAGAAGCCCAGGATCTGCTGCTGCAAGAGGCAGAGCGAGAAAGACTTCTGGGATCCCTGCTGCGCCGGATCCGCGAGAAGCTGGACTTGCAGCCCCTCCTACAAACCACGGCGGCGGAAGTGCGAGAGTTTCTCCAGGTGGATCGGGTGATGATCTACCAGTTGCAGGAGGGCATAGGGGGATTTGTAGCCGCCGAGTCCGTCCTGGATCCCTGCCCCAGCCACTTGGGCCGCTCCGTGTGGGATTCCTACTTTCATCAGGATCCCTGCTATCGCAAGTACCAGCAGGGCTTTGTGCAGGCCATCGACAATGTGGCCACGGCCCCTTTGGATCCCTGCTATCGGGAGCTTTTGGAATCCTTTCAGGCTCAGGCCAACTTGGTGATCCCAATTCGGCAGGGGGAGGAGCTCTGGGGCCTCTTGGTGCCGCAGCACTGCCGGGCCAGCCGTCCTTGGCAGGAGTGGGAAATTAAGCTCTTGCAAGAGCTGGCGGAGCAATTGGCCATTGCCTTGCAGCAAGCCCAGCTTTATGAACAGGTAAAAGCCCTGAACCAAACGCTGGAGGAGAAGGTGCAGCAGCGCACCGCCGAGCTGGAGCGGGCTTTGCAATTTGAGGCCATCTTAAAACGCATCACCGACCGCGTGCGCGATTCTCTCGACGAAGCCGAGATCCTCAATACCGCCGTGCGCGAGCTGGGGGAGAGCCTGGATGCCGATGCCTGCGATATCGGCCTTTACAACGCCGATCTCACCCTTTCCACCATCAGCTACGAGTATTGCCCCCGCTGGGATCCTGCACTCAACACTACCATACCGATGGTGGGGGGCCTCTACGACGATCTATATCGTCAACTAACGCGCAGGCAGTCTTGTTTATTTTGCGTCATCTCCTCAGATTCGCCGCGTCCCGCCAAGGATCACTGTGTGGTGGTCGCCTGTCCCCTCAGTGATAAAGACCAAGTTCTGGGAGATTTATTGCTGTTTCGACGTTCCGGCCATTGTTTTGATGAGGCGGAGATCGCCCTCATCCAGCAGGTGGCCAACCAATGCGCCATTGGGCTGCGCCAGGCGCGCCTGTTCCAAGCTGCCCAAGAGCAGGTGCAAGCCCTGGAGCGGCTTAACCGTCTTAAAGATGACTTTATCAGCACCGTCAGCCACGAGCTGCGCACCCCCCTGACCAGCTTGAAGATGGCTCTGAAGATGCTGCAGATGGCTCCCTCAACCGAAAAACGAGCTCAATATCTAAGCATTGCCGAGCGAGAATGCCAGCGGGAAATCGAGCTCATCAACGACCTGCTGGATCTGCAGCGCCTGCAGGCGGGGGCCTATGCTCTGCAGGTGCAAGCCCTCACCTGGCGGGAGCTGCTGGGGGATCTGCTGACCGTTACCGAGGAGCGGGCCCACGCCAAGGGGCAGAGCTTTCAAGCCAGCGTCCCCCTAGAAAGCAGCCTCACGACGGATCCCTTGCTGTTGAGCAGGATCCTGCGCGAGCTTTTGCACAATGCCGTGAAATACACGCCGGCCCAGGGATCCATCCGCTTGCAAATTGAAACGGAAAATCGTCAAAGCCGCATCCAGGTCAGCAACAGCCAAGAGATCCCTGCCGAGGAGCTGACGCGCATCTTTGGGCGCTTTTACCGCATTCCCAGCAAGGATCCCTGGAAGGAAGGGGGCACGGGGCTGGGCTTAGCTTTGGTGAAACAGATGGTGGATCAGTTGCGCGGATCCATCGAGGTGAGCAGCGCTGCCGGCTGGGCGACCTTTACGCTTCACCTGCCCCATCTGCCCCAACTTTGATACAGAACCCAAACTCTCGTGCTTCCCTTGCTGAGAAGGATCCAGCCAGGTAAGAGGGCACCTGACTCGAAGGGGATCCCAAGGGAAGTTGCACCTGCAAACCCCCTCGGCTCGTGCCCAGCACCATTCCTCCAACTGCCCAAAAGCTTCGCCGGCGAGGAACTGGGGTGCTGAGCGGATCCCTGTGAGTCGCGTTTGTATCCGGGATCCCGATTGGCCGCCAACCCAGCCCTCTCGATCTGGTCACGGTGCTGAAAACACGGGGCAGAGAGGGTTTGTTGCGAGTAAGTTTCAATTCACAACTTTTTCTTAATAAGTGATTTCGATTCTTGAGGATATAGCTTACTTTGTTACCTGTAGAGCGTTCCTTGCCAAAAACCTATGAGCATTGTTGCCCAAGTCATCGCGCAGTCGGATGCGGCTGATCGCTTCCTCAGCAGTGCCGAGATTGCCAAGCTAGAAGATTTCTTCAGCAAGGGTCAAGTGCGTATCCGAGCCGCCAAAAAATTAGCGGAGAACGAGCAAAAAATTGTCCAGGAAGGCAGCAAACGTTTTTGGGCCAAATGCCCCAACACCCCCAGCAATAAAGGCAATCCTCAAAAGACAGCCCTCTGTCAGCGGGATCAAGGCTGGTACATCCGCTTGGTTAGCTATTGCATCTTGGCGGGAAACGATAAGCCGCTAGAGGACATCGGCCTGAACGGAATGCGCGAAATGTATACATCTTTGGGCGTGCCGCTGCCGAACCTGCGGGTGGCCATGAGCTGTCTAAAAGAAGTAGCCGCCGGTATTCTTTCTTCGGAGGAAATGGCTTTGGCAGCCCCCTACTTCGATCGACTGATTCGCGCTTTTTGAATGGATAAGTTAGTAGACACTTTGCTGCGCGGTTGCCCGATTTTGTTGAGGACTTGAGTTGTGTTGCCCTTAAGATTTGCGAGTTTGAGGTTTAAGCTTGCTTGCAGGCTCTGATGTCTTAAGCTGCAACTCAATAAAAGTTCTCATAGGCAATGCCTGAGCAAGCGGTGCAAGGATCCCGTCCCGCTAACGCAAGCAGAATTTGTCCAATTGCCTCAAAAAAATAGTCCATATCAGTGCTTGGAGGAAAAGCCATGAAAGACACCATTACTTCCCTGATTAACCCTGCCGATGAGAAAGGCTCCTACTTAGATGCCGCAGCTCTGGAACAGTTAAATCGCTATTTCCAGAGTGGCAACATGCGCGTCAAGGCGGCTAAAACCATCAGCTCCAGCGCCAGCAGCATTATCAGCCAAACCGTTGCCAAAAGCTTGCTCTATGGGGATATCACCCTGCCAGGGGGCAATATGTACCCCACCCGGCGCTACGCGGCCTGCCTGCGGGATCTGACCTATTTTCTGCGCTATGCCACCTACGCCATGTTGGCTGCCGATACTTCTATTTTGGATGAGCGGGTGTTGCAGGGTTTGAAAGAAACTTACATCACCCTCGGCGTTCCCATCGATCGCGTCATTCAAGCCCTGAATGCCATGAAGGAGGTGCTGACGGAAAGTCTTGGCACAGAGGCAGGTCAAGAAATGGCCGTTTATCTTGACCATATCATCGCCGGTTTGAGCTAAACCTGCCTGTAGCTGACTGAGGAACGATCCATGAACACCAGAAGGACGCACCCATCAGGCTATCCCTGGTGGTCGGGTAATGCTCGCTTGATGAACCTCTCCAATACTTTTATTGTGGCACATGTGGCTCATGCGGCTTTGATCATGGCTTGGGCAGGGGTCTTCACCCTGTTTGAGCTGGCCAAGTTCTCGCCAGAGCGGCCCCTATACGAGCAAGGGCTGATTTTGCTGCCCCACCTGGCCACGTTGGGATGGGGGGTCGGCAGCGGCGGCCAGATTGTCAATACCTTTCCCTACGTGGCCATTGCTGCCATTCACCTGGTGGCTGCGGGCGTGTTGGCTTGGGGGGCCTACTTCCACCAAACCCGACTTCCCCCCAGCTTAGATATGGAATTTGGCAGGGCCGCCAAGTTTCACTTTGCTTGGGATGATGCCAAAACATTGGGGGTAATTTTGGGGCACCACCTGCTAGTTTTGGGCTTGGGATCCCTGTTGTTGGTGGCCAAGGCAATGCTATTTGGGGGGCTGTACGATGCCAATAGCGATCAGGTACGCCTGGTTACGGCTCCAACTTTGGATTTTGCCACCCTTTGGGACTACCGCACCCATTTGTTCGATGTCAACAATTTGGAAGACTTGGTGGGGGGCCATATTTATGTGGCAGCTCTTCTCTTGCTGGGAGGGGTGTGGCACATTTTGGTTCCGCCGTTTGAGTGGGTTAAAGCTCGCTTTCTTTTCTCGGCAGACGGGATCCTCTCCTACTCTCTATTTGGCATTGCTCTGGCCGGCTTTGCGGCCTCTTATTATTGTGGGTTTAACTCGCTGGCCTACCCGGTGGAGTTTTACGGCCCCACCCTAGAGCTGAAATCCGCGTTCACCCCTTACTACTTCGATCCAAATCAAACCGGAGCGTGGAACTATTCCTCGAGGGTTTGGCTGGCCAATGCCCACTTCTATTTGGCCTTCTTTTTCCTCCAGGGATCCCTGTGGCATTTTCAGCGAGCTATGGGCTTTGATGTTGGCAAAATGCTGCAGTCGTGGCAACAGGGCCGGCAGGAAATGACCTCTCAAGGGGTATATCAGGTTCAATTTCAGTGCCGACCTCAGCCCAACTTTGCAATTTTTTACGATCCTCCCTTTGCCGATCCAGAGCCTTTATCTGTATCTCCGGGGGATGTCTACTGGTATCAGCCGCCCAGAGCCCGCAGCTTCAGCTCTCCATCGCTGATCAACGGTGTTCGGCAAACTCTCTATGAAGTGAACTACACCCTCAGAAGGTGGATCTTCTACGAGCCTGCCAGAGGGAAAAGTACTTTCAATCGTTCTAACTTGAAGGCAGGCTATGGTTCGCCTAGGCCGGAGACCGATTTCTCGAAGTTTGCTCGACCCCTGCCCAAAGTCTTCTACGAGCCCGGCAAGGTACAGGCTTAACCTGTGGCCAGCCGTGATAGAACAGCTTGCTGGCTGATCCCCGGCTCCTCTCTCCTCTTTTGGGAGAGGGGCTGAAGCGCCTCAATCTTCTTGAAACGACTATACAGTTTTTTCCGACTCAAGAACCGGTGTAGAGCCATAGGGGCAAGCCCGAGGTGCTCACTTCAAACTGCAAACGCGCCAGAGCTTCTGCTGCCGGCAGAAACCGAGACCAGCCTCTGCGCCGGGGGAGCAGATCGTAGAATTTGGCATCTGTCGGCAACCCCGCCAGCTCTGCCGCCAAGAGGCGAGCATCCTCTTCCGTGCCCAAGCGATCCACCACGCCTAGGTGGAGGGCCTGCTCTCCACTGAAAATGCGGCCATCGGCAAAAGTCCTGACCACATTCAAACTCAACTTGCGGGCAGCAGCAACCGTCTGCACAAACTGACCGTAGGTGATATCGATCAACTCTTGCAAGATGTTTCGCTCTTCTGGGGTCAGCTCGCGATCAAACGAGAGAATATCTTTGTAGGGGCCAGACTTGATCACTTTAAATGAAATCCCCACTTTATCCAAAAGACGCTCGATATTATTGCCTCGAATGATCACGCCGATGCTGCCGGTGATCGTTCCTGGGTTGGCGACGATTTTTTCCGCTCCCATGGCGATATAAACCCCCCCAGAGGCGGCAATGTTGCCAAAGCTGGCAACAATGCGGGTGCCTTTTTGTTCCCGCAAACGCAAGAGAGCACTGTAGATTTCTTGGGAGTCGGCCACTGTTCCGCCGGGGCTATCGATGCGGAGCACTAGAGCAGGGAGCTGTTTTTCTTCCACCTCTTTTAGGGCTTTGAGAACGCGCTCGCGGGCTTTGCCATCAATGGCCCCTGCCACCTCGATGCGACCAATTTGCCGACGCAAACCACCCCAGAATAATCGCTTCAGCATAGACAAGAACTGGATTGGGATAAGTACATATTTGTATCATGAATGGCGGCTCGTGGCCCGGTCAACCGGTCGCTTAGACGCTGCCATACACCGGGATCACCGCGCCCCTCAGATCCCGCGCCGCTTCCGAGACCAAAAAAGCGATCACCTGCCCAATGGACTCCGGCTTTACCCACCGCTCGGCTTGCGCGGATCCCATGGCGGCGCGGTTGGCCGGCGTGTCGATGATGCTGGGCAGAATGACGTTGGCGGTGATGTCGGTGCCTTGGGTCTCGGCGGCAATGGTGCGGGTCAGAGCCACCACCCCTGCTTTGGAAGCGCAGTAGGCCGCCAATTGCGAGCCCGGCTCCACTGCGCCGCGGGATCCCACCGTTACAATCCGCCCATAGCCCTGCTGCCACATCTTGCGCAGGCTGTGCTTGCAAGCTAGGAAAGTGGTGGTGAGGTTGAGGTCAAAGTCGCGCCGCCAGTCTGCCAAGCTGTACTCGTGGGTGGGGCCCATGGCAAAGCCGCCCACCAAGTGGATCAGCCCATCTACGCGGGGCAGGTCGGCAATGGCGCGGGCAACCGCCGCCTCGTCCAACAAATCCACTTGCACAAAGCGCACCCGATCCAGAGCACTGGCCGGCAGGCGCTGCCGCAGCACGGCTAGCTCCTCCTCCTGTCGGTAGGTCAGGGTCAGCTCTGCCCCGCTGGCCAGCACTACGGGAACCACCCCCAACCCCAGCCCGCCGGTGCCACCGGTTACAAGAATCTGTTTGCCTTGGTTGTCGAGCATAGGTTCGCCCTTAAAAAGCCTTTCCTCAAGCCAAAAAGCGCTGGGCATCCAGCCACCGTCTTTTCCCACCCTACCGCGATTCTTATTCCTCTTGAGGGGCAGCCTTGGGCGCTTTCTCCAGCAGTAGGTCGCTCAAGGCCAGCCAGTGGGGCAGATCCAGCTCTTCGGCGCGGGCATCGGGGCTGAGGCGGAGCTGAGCCAACGCTGCTGCGACCGCCTCTCGCTCCACCAAGCTCCCCAGGGCATTGGTGAGCTTCTTGCGGCGGGTGGAGAACCCTTGGCGAAGGAGTTGGTGAAACCAGCGGGGATCCCGAGCAGGGGTGGGGGCGGGGCGGGGGGTGAGGCGAATCACAGCGGATTCCACCTTGGGGGCCGGCTGGAAAGCGGTGGGAGGCACTTTACAGATCAGCTCGCAATCGGCCAGATAGCGCGTCCGCAGGCTCAGGGCACCGTAGGCTTTGCTGCCGGGGCCAGCCTGAAGGCGCTCGGCCAGCTCTTTTTGCACCAAGAGGACGATGCGCTCGAACTGTCTGACCGGCTGGGCCGGGGATCCCAGCACTTTCTCCAGAATCGGGCCGGTGAGGTTGTAGGGGATGTTGGCCACCAGCAGGCGGGGCTGAGGCGGGAGCGGCAGGCGAAGAAAATCTCCTTCCACCAGGTGAAAACGCGGCTGGTCGGCAAACCGTTTTTGCAGCAGCCGGCACAGATCCCGGTCGATCTCCACCGCCACCACCTGGACGCCCTGGGCCAGCAATCGCTGCGTCAACTGCCCGGTGCCGGGGCCGATCTCCAGCACCCAAATGGGATCTGCGCCTGCCTGAGAGCCATCCAGGTGGGCAGCCCGCACAATGGCTGCGTGGACAGCGGGATCCTTGAGCCAATGCTGACCAAACCGTTTGCGAGGATGGGGCATAGTTAGGCGAATGATCGAGAAGAAATGGCCGGACGGATCATCGCTGGGCCGGGTGGGGAACAGAAATCAAGGTGGGATCGGTATCCTCAGGTCTATCTTGGGTTGATCCGGCGGCAATTGTCTCTGGGCTTGCATCCCCGCCCAGCAGCGGCCGGCGGTAGAGGGGTACCGTAAAGGTAACGGTGGATCCCAGCCCTTCGCCCAAGCTGTAGAAATTGATCTCCCCCCCCATCGCCTCCACCAGCCGCTGGCTGATGGCCAGGCCCAAGCCCGTTCCCCCATATTGGCGGGTGGTGGAACCATCCACCTGGGTAAAAGCCTGAAACAGCTTTTGCTGCTTTTCCAGCGACACCCCGATGCCGGTGTCGATGACGCGGATGCGGGCCAAACCCGGGTTGCCGGGAAGGATATCCGCCCGCACGGTCACCGAGCCTTTGGGGGTGAACTTGATGGCATTGCCCACCAAATTAAGCATCACCTGCAACAGGCGTTGGTAATCGCCCAAGAGCAAAATCTGATCTGAGGTGTTGGGCAACTGAAAGCTCAGTTGTAGGCCCTTTTGGCTGGCCTGCAGGCTGGTTTTGGCTGCCACATCCTTAAACAAAGCTTGCAGGTCGCAGGGCTGAAACTCCAACTGCATTTTGCCCGCCTCGATCTTGGCGATGTCCAGCACGTCGTTGATCAAGGCCAACAGGTGCAGGGCCGAGCGATAGGCCTCCTGCAAAAAGTCCAGCTCCTCTTCGCGGCTTTCGGCCATCCCGTCCAGCACCAGCTTGATAAAGCCGATGATCCCATTGAGAGGGGTGCGCAGCTCATGGGAAGTATTGGCCAAGAACTGACTTTTCAGTTGGTTGGCCGATTCCGCTTGGGCACGGGCCTGCTCCAGCTCTTTGTTTTTCTGGCGCAGTGTCTGGTTGGCCAACTGCAGGCGGGTGGCCAGTTGGCGGCTTTGATCCAGCAAGATGGCGTGGGCAATCGCCGTGCCCAGATAGGTGGCAATGCTCTGCAGCACCTGGAGGTGGCCGGCCTGCCAAACGGGAACGCCGTTGGGCGGCAGCACTTCCAACCAGAGCAGGCTGTTGGCATAGCCGCGATAGGACATGGCAATGGCCAGACGGCGCTCCATCAGCACCGGCTCTTCCTGCCTCAGGGCCTGCAGCAGATGGGGATAATCCGCCAGTCGCAAGGTCTGGTTCAGCAGCGAGGGATCCCCTGGGTTGCGGCGGTACTCGGCGTTAACCGTGAGGGAATCCTGCCCCACTTCGTAGAGGGCCAGCAGGCAGCGATCCACCCCAAACAATTGCCCCAACTGCTCCACCGTCTGCTGGCACAGCTCGCGAATGTCTAGGGAGTGGCCGATGTTGCGCAGCAACTGGGCCGTGATCCCCTGCACCGGATCAGCCAAGAGGGGATGGGGCTGGGCAGTGGGGCTGCTGGCTCCGCCGGCCAAGTTGAAAGGCGTTGCCCCCAACAGCTTGCCCACCACCGAGACGGCTACCACCGCCCCTTCCATGTCCCGTACCGGGTTGAGGGAGAGATGCAAGTGCAACTTGTAGCGGGGCGAGTTCACCTGACATTGGTAGGAAAGGGGATCCCCAGTCTCAAACACCTGGTTGAGCTGGGCTTCGTACTCCCCGGCGTTGGCCACCTCCCAGATTTGCTGTCCACTCACGATGTGCTGAGGGTGGATGCCATATTTCTCAGCCTCTTCCCAATAAAAACCCCAGAAGCGCCTCTGGCGATCCTGTGTGTAGAAAATCGGAGTGGGTCGAAGCACGCCCATGTGGGAAGAGGCCACCATCGCGTCGGGGAAACACAGGCCCAGAGCTCAGGTTTTCCCTGAGGAGGCTGGGCTGGCGGGATCAGAGGCCGGGCGGGTTAGCGGGGCAGAGTCTTTGCTGAGACGGGCGAAGATCATGCGGCCTGCTGAGGTCTGAATGGCGCTGGTTACCACAACGGAGCGGGTTTTGCCCAAAGAGCGCTGCCCTTCTTCTACCACCACCATGGTGCCGTCCTCCAGATAGCCTACCCCCTGGCCCGGCTCCTTGCCCTCGCGGGTGATCTTGATATCGAAGCTATCGCCGGCAACATAGATGGGCCGCAGCGCCTCGGCCAACTCATGCACATTCAGCACCTTAACCCCCTGCAGAGTCGCCACCTTCTTCAGGTTGTAATCGGTGGTGAGCAGCGTTCCCCCTACAGCTTGGGTAAGGCGCACCAGCTTTTCGTCGACGGTGGTCAGATCGGGATAGTTGGCTTCGTGAATGACGAAGCGCTCAGGATAGGCCTTTCGTAAAGCTTGCAGCGTATCGAGGCCTTTGCGGCCCCGCTCTCGTTTTTGGGCATCGGCCTTGTCGGCGATGGTTTGCAGTTCCGTCAGCACAAAGCGGGGAACCACCAGGGTTCCCTCCAAAAAGCCTGTCTCGATTAACTGGGCCACTCGGCCATCGATGATGGAGCTGGTGTCCAAAACCTTGGCCGTGGCAGCCACCACATTGCCCTCTGCCCAAAGGGCTGCCTGGAGAGCATAGTTGGGGTTCAACAGCCGCAGCAGCGAGGGGCCATGGGTATCGGCCAGGCTGACCCCCAGATAAGCAAAAGCCAAGCTGAAAAAGACCGAAGCCAGCGGCTCGAGAAAGCGGTTGAGTTGAGGGGGCAGCGGCAACAAATATACAGGAGCCATGGCCAAGTTGGCGATCACCAAACCAATCACCAGCCCCACCGAGCGGCTGATCAACACGTCCGGCGGCAGGGAACGCACATTGGCCTCGAAGCGACGGTAGCTCCAGCGCACCAGGGATCCCAGAGCCAGCCCTGCCAGCACGCCGAAGCCGCTGGTGACGACGCGGGCTCCCTCCACATTGGCCCCCTGAATGGCGGCAGGAGGGAGCAGATCCAGGCCATAAAACCCAAGGCCAGCCCCGGCCAACATGAAGATCGCGATCAGTAAAGCGTCTAGCATAAAGAATAAAGACAGCCCTGCTGAGTGGGTAACGCTGCTGGGAATAGGCAAATCCGCTTCCTATTCTAGTCGTCTGGTGTTGGATGGATCCGGACAACCAGACTAGCCCTCTCCCCGCAAGATTCAGACTATGTTGAAATCATAGCGATCCCTGGCTGCCTTGAGGGGGCTGGGGGGAAATCGCTACAATCCAAACTCGATGAGGCTGAAAGCAACCATGGCACAAGCACTGGAACTCAATAGCGCGAACGTCGAGAAAGTCCTAGACGAGCTGCGCCCTTACTTGATGGCCGATGGGGGCAATGTGGAGTTGGTGGAAATTGACGGCCCGGTGGTCAAGCTGCGCCTGCAGGGGGCCTGCGGTGCCTGCCCCAGTTCCACCCTGACCCTGAAAATGGGCATTGAGCGCAAGTTGCGGGAGAGCATCCCCGACATCCTAGAAGTGGAGCAGGTGTTCTGAGGATTCTGCCGCTTCTGGTCTGTTATCCTGGTTCCCTGAGGCAGCAGGCCTGTCCGTCGCCCTGATCCTCTGCCTCTTGGCTTTTCTTCCTTCTTTACCTGCACGCCAGCCCATGCCTGTTCTCCTCTCCATCGCCATTCTCGCCCTGCTGATCCTGGTGCATGAGGCAGGCCATTTTGCGGCGGCCAAGTTACAAGGGATCCACGTCAACCGCTTCTCGCTGGGGTTTGGCCCGGTGCTGTGGCGCTACCAAGGTAAGGAGACGGAGTACGCCATTCGCGCCCTGCCGCTGGGGGGCTATGTGGGCTTTCCCGACGAGGACGAGCGTTCCCCCTACCCGCCCGATGACCCGGATCTGCTGAAGAACCGTCCTGTGTTGGATCGCCTGGTGGTGATGAGTGCCGGGGTGATGGCCAACCTGATCTTTGCCTATCTGGTGCTGGTGTTGATGTTTGCCTCGGTGGGCATCCCATCGGTGGCGCGCATCCATCCCGGCATCCTCATCCCTCAGGTGATGCCGGATAGCCCGGCGGAGCGGGCCGGCCTG
The DNA here is from genome assembly GCF_047462375.1 of Synechococcus sp. H55.8. NCBI lineage: Bacteria > Bacillati > Cyanobacteriota > Cyanophyceae > Synechococcales > Synechococcaceae > Synechococcus > Synechococcus sp. H55.8. The sequence goes on from NZ_JANSJC010000010.1 coordinate 58,601, forward strand.
CAGGCGGAAGATGTGGTGTTGCGGGCAGCCGACCACGACTACAGCGCCATCGCCGACGAGACGGCGGCCTTGGCAGCCCTGAACGATTTTCAGGCGCTGATCCGCAGCAGCGAGAACCAGCCCGTTGCCCTAAAGGTGCAGCGCGGGGCAGGGGATCCCTTCCAGTTGACGGTGATCCCGGAGCTGCGGGGGGAGACGGTGGCCATTGGGGTGACCTTAGCGCCCAACCAGGAGCTGACCTTGCGCCCCGCCCGGAACCTGGCCGAGATCTTCACAGAGGCTGGAAACGCCTACCAGCGGGTGGTGATGCTGAATGTAAACGGTTTGCGGCAGTTGGTTGAGAATTTTCAAAGCACGGCCACACAGGTCTCCGGCCCGGTGGGGATCGTCAAGATCGGCGCGGATCTGGCGCGGGATGATGCTGCCAGCTTGTTTAATTTCACCGCTTTGATCAGCATCAACCTGGCTTTTCTCAACCTGTTGCCTCTGCCCGCTTTGGATGGGGGGCACATCGCCTTTTTGATCCTGGAAGGGATCCGCGGCAAACGGCTGCCCAAGGAGCTAGAAGACCGGGTGATGCAGACAGGCCTGGTGTTGTTGCTGGGCTTGGGGGTGGTGCTGATCTTCAAAGACACCCTCGCCATCGTTACCGGGTCGGGCTAGGGAAAGATGGCCAGCAAACGGGCCTTGCGCCAGCGCGCTTTGGAGATCCTGATCCGGCTGAAGCGCCACTACCCCAACTCCACTTGTGCCCTCCACTACCAAACGCCGCTGCAACTGCTGGTGGCCACCATTTTGTCTGCCCAGTGTACCGATGAGCGGGTTAACCAGGTCACCCCAGAGCTGTTCCGCCGTTTCCCGGATGCCCAAGCGCTGGCAGCAGCCCCGCGGGAGGAGATCGAGGCCCTCATCCATTCCACCGGCTTCTATCGCAACAAGGCCAAACACATTCAGGAAGCCTGCCGCAAGATCCTGAGGGATTTTGGCGGTCAAGTGCCCCGCACCATGCCGGAGCTGCTCACCCTACCCGGTGTAGCGCGTAAGACGGCCAATGTGGTGCTGGCCCACGCTTTTGGCGTCAATGCCGGGGTTACTGTCGATACCCATGTCAAGCGCCTCAGCCGCCGCCTCGGCCTTACCGAGCACGAGGATCCCGTGCGCATCGAAAAGGATCTGATGCAGTTGTTGCCACAAGCGGATTGGGAAAATTGGTCCATTCGCCTGATCGACCATGGGCGGGCCATTTGCACCGCCCGCAAACCCCTCTGCGAGCAGTGTTTTTTGGCCGACCTTTGCCCCAGCGCCCCTCTCTCGGACGGGAAGACGGACAAAGAAGCAGCGACAGCCGTCCAGACCTGAGCGCCTGGCAGCAGGGATCCGGTTTTTGGGCTTCCCCTCGCCCTAGAATAGGCTGCATGGACGATCAACCGACTAGAGTGACACCTGTTTTGGTTATTGCCGGGCTGACGGGATCCGGGAAAACCCTGGCCATCCAGCAATTGGAACAACTGGGCTACACCGGCCTGGAAGGGATCCCGCCTGGCCAGGTGATCCCTTTGGTGGAGGCGATGCGGCCCCACCACACTGCTTTGGCCCTCAGTTTGAATCTCCACGCCCAGGAGTACCGGGATCAGGTTCCCACCCTGGCTGCCTGGGTGCAATCGCAAGGGATCCCTTTTCTCTTTCTGGAGGCTCGCCCCCTGGTATTGCTCAACCGTCTCAGCGCCCACCGCCGCCCCCACCCCCACCACCCTGGCGGTGGCCTGTTGGAAGCCATTGAGCAGGAAGTGCGCGATCTGGCTCCGCTGCGAGAGCGCTGCACCCACTGGTTGGATACCTCCGACCTCAATGCCCAGCAACTGCGGCAGCAATTGCAAGCTCTGGCCCACGGGATCCCGCAGCCGCTCAACCTGCGGCTGGTCAGCTTCGGCTTCAAGTACGGCGCCCCCCCCGATGCCAACTTGCTCTTCGATGTGCGCTTTTTGCCCAACCCCTTCTTTCAGCCCCACCTGCGCCACCTGACCGGCCAGGATCCGCCCCTGCAGGAGTTCCTGTTTGCCGATCCGGTTACCCAATCCACCTACCAGCACATCGTTTCCCTGATCCAGGCCTTTTGGCCCCACTACCGGGCAGAACGTCGCCCCCACCTAAGTGTGGCCATCGGCTGTACCGGCGGCCAACACCGCTCGGTGGCCCTGGTGGAGCGCCTGGCGCAAGATTTGCGACCTTGGACCGTCCCTGCTGGCAACCCTGCCCTGCCTGCCCTGAACATCCAGGTGCAGCACCGCCATTTGCTGGATTCGCAGCGGGAGCTGGAGGCCCGCTTCGGAGCGCCACCCCCTGACGCTGGCGTAGAACAGCAACAGGTTAGGATCCCTTTGGCCGGCGTTTCTGTACCTCCCCATGGCTAAGCCCAGCAACAAGTCCCTCACTTGGGGTATGCGCCGCCGCAAGACTGCTTGGCCGGGCAGTGGCTGGAAATGGCTCTTTCCCGGTCTGGCCGTTAAGCGCTGGCTCACCCTGGCCGTAGGGGGTGTGCTGCTGATGGTGCTGGGCATCGCCATCTGGACGGAATTGACCCCCATCTTTCGCCTGAAGCGGCTGATCGACATCACCCTGCGCCTGATCACCACCTGGATCCCCAACAACATCAGCGGCCCCTTGGTAACTGGGATCGGCCTGGTGATGGTGGTGCTGGGCTTTCGCAGCGCCATGCGCTCCATCGAAGATGTGCTGATCCCAGAGGGGGATGAGGCGCTGGTGGATAAGCTGCTGTCGCGGCGGCGCCTCAGCCGTGGCCCCCGCATCGTGGTGCTGGGGGGCGGCACCGGCCTCTCCAACCTGCTGCGGGGCCTGAAGCGCTACAGCTCTAACATTACCGCCATCGTCACCGTGGCCGATGACGGGGGATCCTCAGGGCGCCTGCGACGGGAGATCGGCGTGTTGCCCCCCGGCGACATCCGCAACTGCCTCACCGCCTTGGCCAACGAAGAAAAGTTGCTCACGGAGCTGTTCCAGTACCGCTTCCAGGCGGGGGAGGGGCTGAGCGGGCACAGCTTCGGCAACCTCTTCATCACCGCCCTCACCGCCGTAACCGGGGGCGACCTGATCCGGGCCATCACCGCCACCTCGCAAGTCTTGGCCATTCAGGGACGGGTGCTGCCGGCCACGCTGGCGGATGTCACCCTCTGGGCGGAGTTGAGCGATGGCCGCCGCGTGGTGGGGGAGTCCAACATCGCCAAAGCCGGAGGACGCATCTATCGGATTGGCTGTGATCCCCCCAACCCGCCGGCCCTGCCGGAAGTCATCGAGGCCATTGAGGCGGCAGAGTTTGTGGTGCTGGGGCCGGGCAGCCTCTACACCAGCATTATTCCTAACCTGTTGGTACCGGAAATTGTGGAAGCTCTGGCCAAAAATATGGCGCCCCACATCTACGTGTGCAACATCATGACCGAGCCGGGGGAAACCGACGGCTATACCGTTGGGGATCACGTCATGGCTTTGGATCGGGTGGCGGGCGTGCGCCTATTTGACGGCGTGCTGGTGCAGCGGGAGCCGCCTTCCCCACGGGCTCTGGAGCATTACCGCCGCAGCGGCTCCGAGTTTGTGATGTTGGATCCTGACAAACTGGCCTACCTGGGCTGCCGCGCCGTTTTGGCCAACGTCATGCAAGAAGATCCGCAGACCGGCTTGGTGCGCCACAACCCCGAGCGCTTGGCGGCAATGCTGATGCGCTGGTTCGACAGGCACCGATAGGACACTCCGGAGAAGCATCAGCGCTGGCGGGAATAAGGTCGGGGATAGGGGCGGCGCATCTGGCGAGCCAAGTACACCTGAAAGGTTTGTGCCACCACGCCCGCCCGCTGTAGCGGGATCTCTGCCACCGGTTCAATTTGTTCAAAATGGTTGCCGTAGGTGGCCGCGATCCCCGCCCTTGGCTGAAACAGCTTGGAGGTAACCAACAGCCCATTTTTTCCCAGCCAATCTTCAGGTTGCGACCAAAAGGCAAAGCCGCGCAGATCTTCATCCAGGCAGGTGAGGGGCCTATCCGTCAGCGGCGCCAAGGCCATGCCGATCTGGCCGCCCAAAAAGTAGGCGTTGGTGAAGATGAAATCCGCCTCGGCAAGAGCCTGGGCCAAGCGGGGATCCGTCTGCAACTGCCGCCGCAACTGTTCAATTGCAATCAACTGAGTCGAGGGATCCCGTTCCACCGGCCACAGGCCCAGCCCACCGGGAGCCTGGAGAAGGCCGTAGCGCACATGGGCCAGCCCCACCCCCACCAACAGGCCCACCGCCACCGCCGTTCCCGCCAAGAGCCGCTTCGCTCCTGGCCACCTTTCCCAACGGGATCCCAAAAGTAAGCTCAGCACCCAAAACCCCGGCATGGGCCAGGTGGGCAAAATGGGCCGATAGCCCCCCATCAAGGTAAAAGCCAGCACCAGCGGCAGCCCACAGGCCAGGATTAGAAGATGCTTCAGCTCCTGATCCGTGAGGCGTCTTCCCTGAAAAAGCGCCAGCCCCACCCGCCCACCCTCAGCCAAGCTCAGCCCCAGCAAAGGGATCCCCAAGGTCGGGAAAAGATAAAAAAGTTCCTCCAGCACCGTCAGCCCCAGCTCTTGCAGTTGATACCCTGCCTCCGGCACCGCTCGCCCCCCCTGGAAGCGAAAGGAGACCCAATCCTGCTGGGCGTTCCAGATCAGCACCGGGCTGAAGGCCGCCAAGAACCCCAGCACTGCCAAGAGCGCCCATCCCGACCTGAGGGCGCAGCGGTGGGCCGGGCTGAGCAGACAAAAGAGCACCAGGCCAAACCCCAACGCCAGGCCGTGGTATTTGCCCAGGCAGGCCAGCCCCACCAATAGCCCAATCAGCGCCAGCCGCGGCCCCGGTCGGTAGCGAGCTGCCCCATAGGCCCCCAATTTCCCCTCTGCCAAGGGAGCCGGAAAAAACTCCTGGGCAGCCACCCACAGGGTTGCCGCCGTAAAAAACATCAGCGGGCTATCCGGCAGGGTCAGCACTCCAAACCCAATCCAGAAAATGGGCGCGATGCTGATGGTTGCCAGGGTGATCAGCCCCGCCTGCAGCGAAAAAAGCCGCGCCGCCGTGAGGTAAAGCAACAGGGAAGAGCCAGTGTAGGCCAGCAGGGATCCCAGTCGAATCGAAAAAGCCGACACCTGCCCCGTCAAAACAGGCCCCAAGCCCGTTGTCCAGGCCACCAGTGGCGGATGGTCAAAATAGCTCCAGTCCAGATGGCGAGTGTAGAGGTAGTAGTAGGCCTCGTCAAAGCCCGGCGGCAACAGAGCAGCCACCCAGCAGCGCAGAAGCAGGCCCAACCCCAAAATCCACAGAGCAGCTTTCGGCACCACAGGGGATCCCTTTAAGCGCGTGGACAGGTGTTATTGTCTCAGCTTTGGCCGGGCTTGTCCCCAAAAACCCAAGTGGGGGCTCAGAATAGGCTAAGCCTAAGACGTTGCCTCCGGCAGCCTTACCGGACACCCCAAAAGCTGGCCCAATTGCTCCGCCTCCGCCCTTGCCTTGCCATTGTCAGAATCGAAACTGAGATGCAACAAAGGCTCTCCCGATGCCAGCTCCACCTTCACCGAAAAATAACTATCGCCATCGGAATCTGTTGACCTCTCAACTACAACTTGCTGAACATCTCTGAAGGAATAAGTTTTCCGCCCCCTTACACCAAAGGGAGTGAGGTACTCCACCAGGATCTGGTTGAGGGAGCGGTCAAAGGTCAGCCGACGCCTCTTCCTACTTAAAGCGAGTATTAGCGATAGAACCCCCACTCCTGCTGGAGCCAGAGCAGCGACACCCAAGAAATCCTCTAAGACAAAACCATCGCCATCGCCGGCCACCAAGAGCTGGCTCTCTGCACTCATCCGAAACGATTGGATCTTGGTTGCCAGTTGCCGAGCCTTGCTCTCGCTCGCGGTTGACCAAGCTTTTGTTTCTCCTGCAGGAGTTATGAGAGTGACGTAGTAAGCTTTATAGGTTATCTCGTCTCCCTCAGAATTCCTTAGAGTTTGAATTTCAGTTTTGGTTCCGGCTCCCCTTACGTCATAATAAAACTCGATCTGTTTTGGTAAAGGCAGCAGTGGCTGGAAGACCACTTCACAGTTGACCGTATCCTGATCAAGCCGATAGCACGTGAAGCGCCGATCCCCCTGAGAAAGCCCAATAGGTATGATAATTGGGGACGAAAAAAGCAATATTATAAAGGCAGCACCGACAGCCCCAGAAACTACAGGCTCTAGATAAACACGCTTGCCGGGAGTTTGCTCCACGCATCTCATAGAACTCAGCTCCGTTGACCCTTTTGTGGTTGCCCTCATTATTGCTTGTCAATGTAGCATCTGTCAGTATTTGAGAATACGAAGCTGTTCGGATATCAGCAGAATCACTTATGTTAGCCTATTCAAATCCAATGGCAATGAAATGGTCTATCACATCGATCTCCAACTCACCTCTTCCAAAAAGGGAGCGACTGAGGAGTGTCTTAATCTGGTTTGAAATAACTACACTCTCAAAAGCTGTGAGGTGGCGTTGTTGCCACGCAGCGCTGACATAGCAGTAGGATGGACGCCAAACTAGCGGTGGTGTCTGGTAGGGGTTGTGGTGGAAGTCAGATCTAGGGCTGGGCTACGGCGAGCTGAGCCCAAAAAACCGGAGACAGAGCAGAAGGGCCGGCAACTTGCCCACCGATACAGAAGAGGTGCTTGGCCCCCTTCACTGCCAAGCTCCAGGCGGTGGAGAACAACGTTGGGTTGGCTCCTGGGGGAACGGATCCCGACAGCTCGCCAGCTCGACTTCCGCGCCGGCATGACCGGCTTGGCTTTAATCATTGCCCTATTCCTGACAGGAGCACGTCTGGTTTATTTGCAACATCAACAGGCGCCCCTGTTGCAGCAGCGAGCTGAGGCCCAGCAGCGGGCTCAGTTGAGACCCTTCATCCCTCGTCGCTCGATTGTGGATCGCCGCTCCCTTGCCCAGCAGCAGGCAGAATTGCTGGCCGTGGATCGCCCTGTCTATACCCTCTGGGCCCATCCTCGCCTCTTCGGCAGCACCCCCGAGGACATTGCCGCTGCCCTTGCTCCCCTGTTGCGGCGGCCGGTGGAACAATTAACGCGACAACTGTCGGCCAATCATGCAGTGCGGGTGGAGCGTTGGGTATTGCAGGAAGTGGCCGATCAAATTCAGGCTCTGCATCTGGATGGCCTAGAGCTGGTGAGCGAGCGGCAACGCATCTACCCTCAAAAAGAGATGGTTGCCGAGGTAGTAGGCTATGTGGATCTGGATCATCAGGGCCAGGCGGGAGTGGAATATTCTCAACAGGAGCTGCTGGAGCGTACTGTGCAACCTGTCACTATTCCTCGCGATGGCTACGGACGACTGCTGGCTGCCGAGGTGCCGGAAGGGCTGCTGCAATCCCGCGAGATGGTGCTGCAGCTCACCCTGGATATGCGCCTGCAAAGGGCTGCCCGCGCCGCCCTGAAAGCTCAACTGCAACGGTTTCGAGCGCTGCGGGGCACGGTGATCGTCCTCCAGCCCCACACGGGGGAGATCTTGGCTCTGGTGGCCGAACCTACCTACGACCCCAACCGCTACTTCGAGTATGACCCCGGCCTTTTTCGCAACTGGGCTGTAACGGATTTGTATGAGCCGGGATCCACCTTCAAGCCCATCAACATCGCCATTGGACTGGATGCCGGCGCCTTTAGAGCCGATGAACGGGTGTATGACGAAGGACGGATCCTGATCGGTCAGTGGCCCATCCAAAACTACGACTACCACCAGCGGGGGGCCCATGGCTGGATGAGCGTCACCGATATCCTGCGCCAGTCCAGCAACGTGGGCATGGTCCATCTGATGCGCAAACTGGATCCCCGCCAGTACTACAATGCCTTGGTACGGTTGGGATTGAATGAGCGCAGTGGTGTGGATCTGCCCTTTGAGCCGGCCAGCCGTTTGAAGCCGCTGCGGCAATTCGTAACCGTGCCGGTGGAGCGAGCCACCGTTGCGTTTGGCCAGGGGCTGGCCCTCACCCCCCTGCAGTTGGCCACTTTGCATTGCATCATCGCCAACGGCGGGCTGAAAGTGCAGCCCCATGTGGTGCGCGGTCTGGTGGAAAAGGATACAGACACCTTGGTTTGGGGATCCCCGCAACCCCAGCCGGTGCGGGTGCTGTCGGAGCAGGCCACCCTGGCGGTGCGCATCCAGATGCGGGACGTGGTGGATTTTGGCACCGGGCAATCGGCCAAGATCGAGGGGTATGAGATCGGCGGCAAAACAGGTACCGCCCAGAAAGCAGGGCCGCGGGGGGGCTATCTGCCCGGCAAACGCATCACCAGTTTTGTGGGCTACTTCCCGGCCCTTCGCCCCAATTACGTGATCCTGGCAGTGCTCGACGAGCCCCAGGGGGAAGATGCTTTCGGCTCGACGACGGCGGCTCCCGTGGTTCGCTCGGTCATTGAGGAGATCATCACCCTAGAAGGGATCCGCCCCAATTCTACCGAGCGTGGCTACAGCAACTGAAAGCGGGGGCTAGGATCTTCAATTAAGTTTAACTAGAGCTTTAACTAAATAGCAATGGAACGGATCGTGGCGTCGATCCCTAACTCCCCTCTCCCTGAGGGAGAGGGGCCGGGGGTGGTCGCGTGAGCGGCGCGGAGCGCTTGGGCCTCAGGGAGAGGGGCCGGGGGTGGTCGCGTGAGCGCTTCAGGAGTGTCTGAAATAAACAGACGTTCAAGACTTGTCGCCCCTGGGATCCAGCTTAACCTCTGCACTTTTCCAGCTCAGCTTGGAGTTGAGGTAGAAGTTCCAGAATACAACAATGCCGATCGCAATTAGGTTGGCCAACAGATAATGAATGCCCAAGCGCTCGCTTAGCAAGATCACCAGTGAAGAGTTAAGAAACAAGCCGATCAAGCAGATGACATTAAACTTTACCAGCCGCTTCAGGCGATTCAAGAGACCCGGCTGCAATCGGGTAACATGGCGAAATGTCCACAGATCGTTCCACAGGAAGTTATTGAGAATGGCCACTTCCGAAGCGATCAGCTTACTCGTGATGAGATCCCATCCTAAGTTGTCCGGATCGTGTAACAAATAGAGCAAAACCATGTCCACCACAGTGCCTGACAGGCCGACTGTGCTGAAGCGCAAAAAGGATCCCACCTGTCCTAGCGAGAAGCGCAGGTGGATGAGATGGTGGAGATACTGAAGACAGGTTTGCAGTTGAATTTTGCTCTCGCCGTTTTGGCGCTCCTGAAAGATGTAGCCGACTTCAGCAATGGTTGTCACCCGGCCCCGTGCCAGCACCTCGATCAGCAGTTTGTAACCCTTGGGGCTGAGCGGGATCCCGGCAATAGCCTGGCGTCTGAGGAGGAACAACCCGCTGAGAGGATCCGACACCCGCCTGAAAACCCCTGGCAGCAAAACCAGCCCGATTGCTTGAGCTCCCCGAGAGACGAGGCGCCGGCCCAAGTTCCAGTGGCTCACCCCCCCCGACTCCACGTAGCGGCTGCCCACCACCAAATCTGCCCCTCTCTGCATGAGCGGCCACAGTTTGAGGACGATCTCCGGCGGATGCTGCAGATCCCCATCCATCACCCCCAGCACCTCGCCGCGAGCAGCTTGCCATCCCCGCAATACGGCTGTGGCCAAGCCCCGTTCCCCCTGGCGGCAGATAACTTTGAGTTGGGGAAACTCCTCTTGCAATTCCTGGGCCAACTTGGCGGTGTAATCTGGGCTGTTGTCATCCACCACGATCAGCTCATAGGCTCCGGGTAGAATCGCGTCGAGGTGGGCGCACAACTGGCGAATCAAGCTGCCAATGCTGGAAGCTTCGTTGTAGGTGGGAATGACCAACGAAAGTTGAACAGGGCTGGGGTGGGATAGAGATGGGATCTGAATGGGAACTCCAGAAGCTTTGGGATGGGTAGATGAAGCAGGAGCTACATGGGGCATAAAGACTCTGTCCCGCTGACGCGAACAGGAGGCCATCCAAAAAACAATGGCAGGGGATCCCAACTCTGGGCCGTCTTGACTTGATCCGCAATTAATCCCTTATCCTACCGATGGATCAGCTTCAGGACTAGACCTTTCTCTACCTACCCAGCGATTCGCAAGGGTGCGCTCGGCTGAGAGGAGCCGGTGGGCGGGGGCATCGACATCGGCATTTGTGCCTGGTCAGGCTCCGGCAGCGAGGGGGCAGGGGTGACGCTGGGATAGGGGATGCGCTCGTGGTTGGATTCCCGCCACACCTCTACAAAAGCGTCTGCCACCACCTCCAAATCCTGCAGCGTCAGGCCGCTATCGACCAGTTGGCCATCCTGCCAACGGGCCTGGGCAATTTTGCGGACAACAGCCTTGGCCCGCTCAACCACCTCAGGGCCAAAGCCGTCGCTCAGGGTCATGCTGCGCAGGGCCGCCTCACAAGCATCGGCAAGCATTACCACCCCTGTCTCCTTGCTCTGGGGGATGGGGCCATCGTAGCGGAACAGCTCCTCGGGCACCGACTGATCCCCGGCTTTCATCTGGGCTTGATGGTAAAAGTAAGCAATCAGGATCGTCCCCTGGTGCTCAGGGATAAAAGCTTGGACAGCGGTGGGCAGATTGTATTGCTTGGCTAGGCGCAGCCCATCGCTGACGTGGGCCTTGATGATCTGGGCGCTGCGATAGGGATCGTCCAGTTGCGTATGAGGGTTGAGGCCGCCCATCTGGTTTTCGATGAAGTAGCGGGCCTGCAGCATTTTGCCGATGTCGTGGTAGAGGGTGCCGGTGCGCACCAGCTCCACGTTAAGGTTCAGCTTCTGGGCAGCTCGTTCCGCCAAGGTGGCTACAAACAGGGTGTGCTGGAAGGTGCCGGGGGCTTCTGCCGCCAGCCGTCGCAGCAGGGTGCGGTTGGGGTTGCTCAACTCGATGAGGCGAATGGGGGTGGCCAGGTCGAACAAGCGCTCCAGGTAGGGGCTGGCTCCCAGCGCCACAATGCTCCACCCCAGCGTGATCCCTCCCCCCAAGGCCATCGCCAATAGGTCGATGCCGCCAGTTGTGGTCAAGCTAACAGCCGCATAGGTGAGCATCTGCACCGCCGCCGCCCCTCCTCCCAACAAGGCCAACTCTTCCCGAGAGCGGGAGCGCCCGGCCAGGGCGCAGGCCACCACACTGCCGGAAAGCAAGGGTGCGAAGGTGAGCAGATTGGCAGAGGAGACCAACGGCAAAAGTAACGCCTGTCCCACCACCACCACCAGGCCCAGCCCTGCCCCGTAAAAACTGCCCAGCAACAGCCCCACCGCCGGCAAGGAGCTGAACTCCAGCTTGAACAAAGTTGCCACAAGCGGAGCAGTCAGGGAAACCATCAGGATCAACACCCGATCCCGGCGGCGCAATCCCGGCTGCAAGCGTTGCTGCAAGGGGACGAAAATGGCCAAGCCCAAGCCCATGACGCCAGCCACCCCCACCAGGCCCCAGATGTTGATCCCGCGCTGGGTAAGACCAAAGTGATCCAAAATGAGAAAAATCTCGGGGGTGATGATCTGATCTGCTCGCACAATCACCTGGTTTTCCGCAACCGAGATCAGGACGGGCTCAACTTTTTCCAGCTCGGCGCGAATGCGCTGCTCGGTGCGCTGGGGATCCACCTCCACGTTGGGAACAAGCACCTGCTGCAGCCACTGATAGACCAGCGCCTGTAGCTCCTGCCGCTGGGCGGCACTGCCTGGAAAGGCCAGCTCGTCCAGTTGGGCTTGGATCCCTTCAGCGCGCACCTCGCGGGGCAGGCCATCCACAATGCCTATCTTCTGCAGGCGCTCCAAGACCCGCCGGCTCAGTCCCTGGAGCTGCTGCCACTCAGTCTCTGTTAAGTTGAGAACCGTGGCCGGGACAGGGGGGGTGAGCTGCTCCAGAGCCGCCAGAGCCCCTTGGTAGCGCTGTTGGGCCGCTTCCACCTGGGCAATTAACTGGGTATAGGGATCCGTGGCCGCCGTCTGAGTGGCCGCCCCATCCAACCAGGCCCGCTGCCAAACCTCGACCAGCTCTTGCCGGGCCCGCTGCTCTGGAAAAAGCGGCTCCAGACGTCCAGCAACCTCTTCCGACAGAGATTGAGTGGCTGCACGGGTGCGGATGGCCTCTTGTCGGACACGAGCCTGAAAGGCTTCCCACTCTTCTGGGGCAAGCTGGCGCAGGTAGATCTGCGTTGGCAGAGATAGCAATTGGACAGAAACATAGGGCAGAGAACCTGCCTCTTGTCGGATGGCCTCCACCGCTGCCAGGAGAGCCTCCAGATTTTGCCGCATGCTCTCGTTGGCGGTGCTGTTGATTTTGAGGGCTTGCACCACGCGCCGTCGCGCCTCGGCCTGCCGGGCCTGGGTAGCCTCCACATCTTCGATCTCTGCCGCAGCAGGAGCGAGGAAGGTTTGCGGGGAGCGGCTGCCGACGGTCAGTTGCGGCTCGTTGTAGTAGCGGATCCCGTGAACAGCAGTGAGGGAGAGAAGCGCTAGGGCATAGCCGGCAACCCGCTCCGGCAGGGGGGGCCTGCTCTTGCGAGGAGAGGCTGCCTGGCGTCGCCGAGTCCAGTGTTCCACGATGGGGCTGAGCAGGTTTTTCATGCGATTTGCCTGGCAGCGTCTTTCTCTTTTCTATCCCCTTTTGCCCCCCTAGCCCAGGAGATAGCCTAGTCGCCAATGGTAATCTGCCCGATCATGCCCGCTTCGGCGTGGCCGGGAATGGTACAGGCCAAAGAATAAACTCCAGATTTCAGGGGAATAAACTGCCACTCCACTGCCGCACCTGGCTTCAGCTCCAGTTCTCGGATCTGGCCCTTGATTTCCACACCGGCCACTTCCAACTTGCGAGTCCAAACGGCATCGGCAAAATCTTTGGCGCTGAAATAGTGCTTCAACTGGCTGGGGTTGCTCAAGTGCAAACGGTAGAGGTTGCCGTTGCGAAAAAAGAGCTCCTTGGGCACAAACACCAACTGGTTATCGGCAGTACCTAACTCGACAGCTTTGTCCTGGGGCGTTTGCCGCGACAGATCCCGCGCCCAGGCCGGATGCGGGATCCCGCCGATCGACATCCCCAGACAGAGGCTCAATATCAGGAGATAACGCAACCCACGCAACATAACCCCAACATGGAAACTCGGCCTGAAAACCCAAGATAGCAGCTCAAGCGGGAGTGAAGAGATCTGCGCCTTGGCAGAGCTGCACCGTCGGGACTGGCCCGCCCACTTCCAGTCGTTCCATCGCCACAGCGGCAACGTAGCCCTCGGCAACCCGCAGGGGCAGGGTCAGCCAGCAGGGATCCCCGGCCCCGGCCCTGGCTCCGGCCAGCCCCACGCCCATGGCTTTCAGGAGAGCCTCTTTCTGCGTCCACAGCTCCAGGAAAACCCTCTCCCGCTCTGCCGGTGGACAGGCCAACAGACGAGCCTGCTCGGCGGCGGAAAAATAGCGTCGGGCAATGCGTTGCCAGCGGGGCACGGGTCGGATCCGCTCCAAGTCCACGCCAATTCGACGCTGCAACGTCAAGCCAACCAGGATCCACTCGTGGGAGTGGCTGAGGTTGAACTGCAGCGGTAGGGGTGGATCCCGCCAATAGGGCTTGCCGGTGGAGCTGTGGTCGAGGGGGATCGCCCGGGGCGGAATGCCGCTGTAGCGGCTGAGCAAGCTGCGCAACCCAAGACGACCGGCCAGAAAGCGGCACCGATCCGCCGGCAGTTGTAAACGCTCTGCCCGCCGGCATTCCCCAGGAGAAAGCATGTCGAGCTGGGGAAGCAACTGCTCCAACGGGGGTACGCTCCACAGCCAAAGGTGCGCCTCCCACTTCCCCGGTAACGGCTGCAGGGATCCCGCCGGGGAAGCTGCTCTCTCGTTGCAGTTGGGTATGGACAGTCCTAGAGAATAAGGATGCGGTAACATGACCTTGAATTGGTGGGGTTGGCAACACCACCTAGACAGTACACCCCTTCCTGCAGGCGCCCGCGAGGCTCGGCCCGACCTGATGTCCTCTTTCCACTATCCACCCCGCCCAGACCGTGTCCGCGCCGCTCGTCAGCAGGCCATTCGCCAGGGGATCCTCTGGCTGTTGTTGGGATTCACGGCTGTGTTGGCGGGCTCTGCCGGTGCCTTCTTGGCTGTGATGTTGCCCCGTCAGGTGATCCCCACTTCCCTCACTCCCAGCGAACAAGAAGCCTTCCGTCCGGATGCTTTGCGGGCTGCCGCTCTGGATCGCTCCTTGCACATTCTCATCCTCGGCACCGACAACCCGGATCCCACCCTGCCCTTGTCCACAGAACGGGAGCGTCTCAACACCCGCACCGACACCATCCTCTTGGCCCGTTTTGATCCACAGGCGCAGCGGATCACTGTCCTATCCATCCCTCGCGATACCCGCGTGCGCTTGCCTGGCTTTGGTGTAACCAAGATCAATGCGGCCAACTTGGCAGGGGGCCCGGCGCTGGTGGCCCAGGTGGTCAGCACCTTGCTGGGCGGGATCCCGATTGACCGCTATGTTCGCCTCAATACCGAGGCCCTGGAAGCTTTGATTGACGCAGTGGGGGGTGTGGAGGTCTATGTGCCGGAGCCCATGCACTATGTGGATCACACGCAGCAGTTGTTTATTAACCTAGAGCCTGGCTGGCACCGCCTCAATGGCGAACAAGCCCATCACTTTGCCCGCTTCCGCCGCGACCACCTGGGCTTGGGGGATATCGGTCGGGTACAACGGCAACAGGAGCTGCTGCGGGCCCTGAGCCGGGAACTGCTCTCCCCTGCCGTCTGGCCGCGCATCCCGAAGGTTTTGCAGGTCGTCCGCACCCACCTGGAGACCAACCTCACCTGGGAAGAGGTTCTGAGCTTGGCCAAGTTCGTCCTCACCTCTGGGGACGATCGCATCGACCTGGTGCTGTTGCCGGGCCGCTTCAGCCAGCCGGGAGAGTTTGCCACCAGCTACTGGCTGCCAGATTTGGCCGGGATCCGCCGCCTGGCCGTGACCCACTTTGGCCTGGAGGCGGAAGTAGCTCCCATCTCGCCGCACCGCCTGCGCATAGCTGTGCAAAATGCTACCGGAAAGCCGGGGATGGCCCGCCGCATGGTGCAAGAACTGGTTCGACAGGGCTATACCCAGGTTTTTGCCGTCGAAGACAGCCCCCAGGTGTTGCCGCAAACGGAGATCCTCGCCCAAAGCGGGGATCGGGAAGGAGCCAAGCAGGTTCGCGCTGCCCTTGGCCTGGGAGAGCTGCGGGTGGAATCCACCGGCGTTCTCAACTCCGACATCACCATTCGCGTTGGGCAAGATTGGGCCCACCAGCTTACCCTTGATATCGACCAGGCGCAGAGTCCGGCCAGAGGGGCTCAGCTCTAGAGCCGGTTCGGTTGCGGGTGCGGATTTCTGGAAAAAGTTCAGCTTGTCGGGGCCTTTGCTACCTCTGTAGATTGGCACTGAGCTTGTTGAAGTGCCGAGCCATCTATGACTGTGCTGGAACAGGGATCCATCACCATCCACACCGAGAACATTTTCCCCATCATCAAGCAGTCTCTCTATTCGGATCGGGAGATTTTTTTGCGGGAGCTGATCTCCAATGCTGCCGATGCCATTGCCAAGCTCAAGATGGCCAAACTGGCCGGCGAAGTGGCGGATCCCCCGGAGCCGGAGATCGTGATCGCGCTCAACAAAGAGGCCAAGACCCTCTCGGTCAGCGACACCGGCATCGGTATGACTGCCGAAGAGGTAAAAAAGTACATCAACCAGGTGGCCTTTTCCAGCGCTGAGGAGTTCCTTCAAAAGTACAAAAGCAAAGAGGCAGAACAGGCGATCATCGGCCACTTTGGCCTGGGATTCTATTCCTCTTTTATGGTGGCGCAGCGGGTGGAGATCGACACCCTTTCCTATCAGCCCGGCAGCACGCCTGTGCAGTGGTCTTGCGACGGCAGCCCAACTTTTACCCTTTCCGATTCGCAGCGCTCCGCCATCGGCACCACCGTCACCCTTTACCTCAGCCCGGATAGCGAGGAGTATCTGGAGCCAAGCCGCATCCGCGAATTGGTGCGCAAATACTGCGACTTCATTCCCGTCCCTATTAAACTCAACGGAGAAGTCATCAATCGCCAGAAGCCCCTCTGGAAGATTCCTCCCTCTGAGCTCAAGGATGAGGATTACCTAGAGTTTTACCGCTACCTCTATCCCTTCCAAGAGGATCCCCACTTCTGGGTACACATCAACACGGATTATCCCTTCATCGTGCAAGGGATCCTCTACTTCCCCAAGTTGCGCCCGGATATCGATCCCACCAAGGGCCAGGTCAAGCTATTTTGCAACCAGGTTTTTGTCCAGGATAACTGCGAAGAAGTCATTCCCAAATTCCTCCTGCCTCTGCGCGGTGCCATCGACAGCCCGGATATTCCCCTCAACGTCTCCCGCAGCTTCCTGCAAAATGATCGCACCGTCAGGCGCATCGGGGATCACATCGCCAAAAAGGTGGCGGATCGCCTCAACGAGCTTTACAAAGAAGACTATGAAAAATATGTCAAGGTCTGGCCCGATATCAGCCTCTTCATGAAGTTTGGGGCGATGAACAACGACAAGTTCTTCGCCCAGATTAAAGACATTCTCATCTTCCGAGTGGCCGGATCCCCTGCCGATAAACCGGAGTACGTGACCCTCAAAGCATACCTGGAGCGCACGCGGGAAAAGCAAAACAAGCGGGTTTACTACGCCACCGACGAAGCGGCCCAGAGCGCCTACATCGACCTGCACCGCTCCCAGGGCCTGGAGGTCATCATGCTGGATAGCTGGATCGACAGCCATTTCAGCAGCTTCCTGGAGCGGGAGTATCGGGAAGAAGGGATCCAATTTAAGCGGGTGGATTCCGAGCTGGACGAGACGCTGATCCAGAAAGACAAAGCTGCCGATCTCGTCGATCCGGTAACACAAAAAACCCGCAGCGAAAAGCTGGTGGATCTGTTCCGTCAGGCTTTGGGCAAAGAGAAGCTGCAGATCAAAGCCGAGGCCCTCAAGTCTGAGTCGGTTCCGGCCATGATCCTGCTGCCGGAGGCGCTGCGGCGCCTGCAGGAGCTCAATGCCATCCTGCAACAAAAGCCCATGGAGTTTCTGGAAGAACACACCCTGGTGCTCAACACCGCCCACCCCTTGATCCAAAACCTGCAGGCTCTGGCCGAGGAGGGGCGGGATCCAGAGCTGGTCAACCTTATCTGCAACCACATCTACGATCTGGCGCTGATTACCCAGAAAAGCTTTGACCCCGCAGCCGCACGGGCCTTTGTGCAGCGTTCCAATGAGGTGCTCACCCGTCTAACCCGCCGTCAGTAGGCGGCACTCTCCAAAGTTACCCCCGGCTGCAGCGCCTCTGCTCCACCGGGCAGAGAGGGACGGGAGGCCGCTCCATTGTTGCCGGCGCTGTTGCTCCCTTGCAAGAGGGGAGCCACTTGGCGCATCAGGGTGGCCATCTCCAGGGCACTCATGGCGTATTCCCAGCCTTTGTTGTTCTTGATCCCGGCCCGCTCCAGCGCCTGCTGCAGAGTATCGGCGGTGAGGATCCCGAAAATGACTGGCACGCCGGTGCGAAAACTCGCTGCCGCGATCCCCTTGGCCACCTCTGCCGCCACATAGTCGAAGTGAGGGGTTTGGCCGCGAATTACTGCCCCCAGGCAGATGATGGCATCGTAACGGCGGGACTGGGCCAGTTGGTGGGCTACCACAGGCACCTCAAAGCTGCCCGGCACCCAGTAGTAGTCCACCTGCTTGCTCTCCGGGCCGACATCCACACCATGCCGCTTCAGCCCGTCCTGGCACCCCTCCAACAATTTGCCGGCAATCAAGTCGTTAAACCGACTGATAACAATCGCCAGACGCAGATCCGCCGTCTGAACAAAGTTGCCCTCGTAAACTGCCATCTACACTGCTCCAGACCTGAAAGACAAGCGGGTCGACCAACACGGCAAAACCGCGCTTTCCCATCCTAGTTCACTCCCCTACCTCAAGCTCCGTCAAAGGACGGGGGACAGGGGTTTGCCTTTCCCCGGGGAGATCTCGCCAAAACGCATAGATCAGGGCTTATGATTTAGTAGTGAACCTTTAGTTTTTCCTAATTGTCCATGAAGGCCATTACCTTGCACCAACTGCAAATCTTCGAGGTTGCCGCTCGTCACCTGAGCTTTACCCGGGCTGCCGAAGAGCTTTACCTGACCCAGCCCACGATTTCCATGCAGATCAAGCAATTGAGCAAAGCCGTGGGGTTGCCGCTGTTTGAGCAGGTGGGCAAGCGGCTGTATCTCACCGAAGCGGGGCAAGCTTTACACCAAACCTGCAACAAAATTTTCGAACAATTGAATCAATTCGAGATGACCCTTGCCGACCTGAAGGGGTTAAAACAGGGACGGCTGAGCATTGGGGTGGTCACCACCGCCAAATACTTTATTCCTCGTCTTCTGGGGCCATTCTGTCAGCAGTATCCCGGTATCGACGTCGCCCTTAAAGTAATCAACCGCCAGCAGGTTTTGGAGCGGCTCGGCCACAACATGGACGATCTCTACGTGATGGGGATGCCGCCGGAAGATTTGGATGTGGTGGCGCAACCTTTTCTGGAAAACTCTTTGGTGGTTATGGCCCCCATTCATCATCCGCTGGTGGGCCAAAAGCGGATCCCTCTGGCGCGCATTGCCCAAGAACCCTTCTTGGCCCGCGAACCCGGATCTGGAACGCGCATGGCGGTGGAGCGGCTTTTTGACAAACACAACTTGAAGTTAAATATTCGCATGGAGATAGGCAGCAGCGAAGCCATTCGCCAAGGCATTGTTGGTGGACTGGGCATTTCGGTTTTGTCTCAGCATGTGTTGGCTTTGGGGGGATGGCAACATCATCTGGCTATTTTAGATGTGGAAGAGTTCCCCATTCGGGGGTTTTGGTATTTGGTCTATTTGCGCTCCAAGCGCCTTTCGGTGGTGGCCAAAGCTTTTGCCGACTTTCTGCTTTCACAAGTTTCTCAAATGGATTTGGACTTTGTGGCTAAAGATCAGCACAAACCCAATTCCAATCCCAGTCTGGATCCGCTTTCTGGCAAAGAGGCCGAACCATAGCCGAAACCTCTTGTTGCAACTCCGGAACGCCTTCAAGGTCACGGGTAAAAAATACTCGCAAAAAGGCCAGGTAAGCCCGCGCCCACTGGTCCTCGGGATCCAGCTCGACAATTTGTTGAAAATGCCGCTGGGCTGCTTGTGGCTGCAGCAGCACTGCCAACATGAGGCCCAGTTGGTAGTGGCTTTGGATTTGCCGGTTCACTCGACCCTGGGCAGCGGCCTGTTGCCATTGCCCCTCTAGCAATTGGCGTGTCAGGGTGCGATCGGGATCCGTCAGAAAAGTCGGGTATTGCAGGGTTGTCCAGGCATTGAGGTAAAGGGAGAGAGTTTGCAGATCCCCAGCAGCAGCAGCTCTGGCCGCCTCTTGGAGAGGAAACAAGGGATCCATCAAAAAAAGGGATCCCTCCTTTTGGAAGCTGAACAGGAATCCTCTCCAGGGCTGGTGGAGGGCATGGCGGATCCCATTGGGCAACTGCCAATCCAGGTGGAGAAAGCTCCCCTTCGAGAAGTCGGCTGTGGGCAGCGTCAGGATCTCTTCCACCAGCCAGACACCCGTTGAGCTGAGCTGCAGGCGGTTCTGCCCCACCACCCAGGCGCGCTCGGCCAACACCTGCCCTTGGGAATCTTCCAGCCACGCCCAGGCCAGGGTTTGGGCCAACTCCTGAGCCGGGCCTTGCCAGCGCAGCCGCCAGGCCGGGATCCCCAGCTCCGACAGCGCCTCAACCTCCACCAACTCCACCTCCCCAGCTTCAAGAGGCGACTCCTGCACCGTCACCCGTGGCCGGCGGGGAAAATAAGTCTGCAGCCGACCCACGCTGGGCAACTCTACCCCAGGTTCTTGTCGCCAGTCCGGGCTGCTGCGCAGGTGCTGCCGGATCTGCTCCTTGGCCGGGCCGTAGGGGCCGACAATTCCCTGTTCCCCCGCAGCATCTACAAACCCGTCCAGCAAGGATAGCTCCAGTTCCGGCCAGGGGGTTTGCCCGGCAGCGCGGAACGTGACCGGCCAGCGCTGGAGAGCCGCCAAGTAAGTCAGCGTTTCCGAAGAAATGAGCTCGGTGTTGGGAAGAACGCCCAAGGTGGTGGTTAAACCCGGCTGGAGCAACGTCTCAATCCACTGGGTCAGCTCCTGGGCGGGGCGCTGCCCCTGCCACTGCATCGGGATCCCCCTCCAGAGAGGGGCCACGCCTGGGGTGAGGGGCCGACCCAAGCTGGCCAAGGCCAAGCAGCCCAGAACCAGCCCCGCGCAGGCTCCCCTTTGCAAAGCCCACCCGCCCCAGCGCTCCCCCAGCCACCGATAAGCTTTTTGCATCCCACCTGCCGACAACACCGCCAAAAGGGGCAACAGGGGTAGGGTAAAGCGCACATCTTTAATATCCACCACGGTGTAGAGAAG
Organism: Synechococcus sp. H55.8; assembly: GCF_047462375.1. Taxonomy (NCBI): domain Bacteria; kingdom Bacillati; phylum Cyanobacteriota; class Cyanophyceae; order Synechococcales; family Synechococcaceae; genus Synechococcus; species Synechococcus sp. H55.8. Next base: position 79,088 of record NZ_JANSJC010000010.1, read on the forward strand.
ATAGCCCGAACTGTAGGCGGCCCACAGGACTGCCTCTCGCCGGTCCAGGGATCCCAGCAGCGTCAGCAGCGGCAAGGGGCACAAAAAAGGGCTCATCTGCAGGGGCAACCAGCGCAAGTAGGCAGTCCACCAACACAGGGATCCAGCCCCACAGGTGACGTAGTAGTGGGCAGTACTGGCATAGCCCCACCCATTGCTGAGCACAAACAGCCAGTTGGCTCCGTACCAAGGCCAACACAGCAGCAGCGTCACAGCCAGGCCCAACCCCATCTGGGCCACAGGGATCCCTTTTTGCCACCCCACCGCTTTTCTGCTGCGCCAGAAAGCCTGACCTGCAGCCCCCACCAGAGGCAGCAGCAAAAACAGCACCCCTGTCCACTTGGTCAGCAGCACCGCCGCCACCCCCGCCCCCACCCCCGTCGCCCCCCGCCAGGACGGCTCCTCCGCATAGGCCCACAGCGCGCAAAAAGCCAGCGTCACCGCCACCACCAGCGGCAGCTCCAGCATGTAAACATGAGCCAAAGCCGTGATCCCCGGATAAAGGAGTACCAGCGCCGCCGCCAGCCAGCCCACTTCCCAAGAGCGATAGACCCGCCGCCCCAGCCGCTGGGTTGCCAGGATCAGAACCCCCAGCAACACCCAATTGAGCAATTGCCCGTCAGCACGGCCGAACGGATGCAGAGCTGCCAACGGGATCCCCAGCCAGTAGGCCAAAGGCGGGTAGCGCTGGTTAAGGTGGAGCAACTGCTGCCACCAGATCTTTTCCCAGCGAAACCGCCCCAGGTGAAGCCCAAACGCCTGCGCCTGCAGCAGATGCTGCGCCTCATCCCAGGCCGGCGGCAAGGGATCCGTCCAATTCCAAATCACCAGCAGCAGCAGCGCCGCCATCCCCAGCCCGGCCCAGGCCTTGAAAAAAGGGATCCCCAACCGCCCTCTTTCCCCCGCTAGCCGGCTGGATGCCCTCTCCATCGCCACCTCACCTTAGCCCTGCTCCCCAACGCTACACTCAACTTGGGCTGCCCTCAGAGATCTAGAGACATCTTGGCCCCGCGATCGACAAAATTACCCCGCCTTCCCATGACCGCTTCACTCGCTGGCCCCACAGGCGTCTGGATCCTCCCCGATCAACTCCATCCCCAGCAATCCGCCCTCGCCTCCCTCTCCGCCCTACCCCCTCGCTGCGTTCCCATCATCCTCATCGAATCCCACACCTGGGCCAGCTCCCGCAACCACCATCAGCAGAAATTGGTGCTGGTGTGGTCGGCCATGCGCCACTTTGCCCAAGAACTGCAACAGCGGGGCTACCCGGTCACCTATGTGGAAGCCGACGGCTATGCCGAGCCCCTGCAAACCTGGGCCAAGCAACAGCAACTGCGGCAAATCCGCCTCATGCAGCCCGCCGATATTCCCGTCCGGGATGAGGTAGAAAAGCTGCGGTCTGCCCTCCCCTGCCCCCTCCTGATCCTGGAAAACAACCACTTCCTCTGGACAGCTCGCCAATTTATCGACTGGGCCACAGGCCGCAAGCGCCTGCTCCTGGAAGACTTTTACCGCGAAGGGCGCAAACGCTTCCGCATCTTCATGGACGGCTCCCAGCCCCTCGGCGGGCGCTGGAACTACGACCGGGAAAACCGGCAGCCTCCCCAGCCTGGCCGGCGCTACCCGCCGCCTCTGACGTTTCCTCCCGACGCCATCACCCAGGCCGTGATCACAAAAGTCAAGCACCATTACGGCCATCACTTCGGATCTTTAGAGGGATTTGGCTGGGCTGTCACCCGTGCCCAAGCCCTGCAAGTGCTCGAAGACTTTATCCGGCACCGCCTGCCCCACTTCGGCCCCTGGCAAGACGCCATGCAAACCGGCGAGGACTTCCTCTACCACTCCCTGCTGTCCCCTTACCTCAACTTGGGCCTGCTCACCCCCCATGAAGTCATCGCCGCCGCCGCACAGGCCTACCATCGCGGCGGGATCCCTCTCCCTTCGGCGGAAGGCTTCATCCGCCAGATCCTGGGCTGGCGGGAATACCTGCGCGGCTTCTACGAATACCAAATGCCCCAGGGCTATGCCCAGAAGAACTTCTTTGGCCACTACCGCCCCCTGCCGGACTTTTTTTGGACGGGCGAAACCGACATGGCCTGTCTGCGGCACACCCTAGGGCAAATTCGCCGCCATGGCTATGCCCACCACATCCAGCGACTGATGGTTCTCAGCAACTTTGCCCTCATCAGCGGTATCCAACCCCAAGCGGTGGAAGCGTGGTTTCACGACGTGTTCATCGACAGCTATGACTGGGTGATGCAGCCCAACGTCATCGGCATGGGCCTTTTCGCCGACGGGGGCATGCTCTCCACCAAACCCTACGCGGCCTCCGCCCAGTACATCCGCAAAATGAGTGACTACTGCCGCCATTGCCGCTACAATCCCAGCGAAAAGATGGGCGAACGGGCCTGTCCCTTTAACACGTTTTACTGGGACTTCCTGTTGCGTCAGCACTCCCTCCTAACTCCTTTGGGCAGGATGAAATGGGTACTGGCCCATCTGGATCGCATGGAACCAGAGCTAAAAGCCCAAATCCAGGCGCAAGCCGCCGCCTGGTGGGATCCCTGGCCATCTATGCCCAACGAACAGAGTTCATCTCAGCTGCAATCTGTCTGAGTCTAAATGGGTATCCGAAGGTATCCGGTAAAATTGAGGCACCCCCTCTCCACCTGTCGCTTTGTCGAGGATCACCAGCCATGAAATGTCCCCGCTGCAGCAAACAAGAAATCCGGGTTTTGGAATCTCGTTCGGCAGAAGGCGGCCAGAGTGTGCGGCGGCGGCGAGAATGCATGTCCTGCGGCTACCGCTTCACCACCTACGAACGCATCGAGTTCATGCCCATCATGGTCATCAAACGGGATGGATCCCGCGAAAGCTTCAATCGCAACAAGATCCTGCAGGGGGTGATGCGCGCCTGCCAAAAAACCCCCGTCACCGTCAGACAGATGGAAGAGCTGGTCAACGAGATCGAAGAAAAACTGCAATTGGAAGATGCCCAAGAGGTAACCACTCTGCGCATCGGCGAGATGGTGCTGGAGCGCCTGCAACACCTGAGCGAGGTGGCCTATGTACGCTTTGCCTCCGTCTACCGCCAGTTTCAGGGTATAAAAGACTTCGTCAACGAGCTGGAACAGTTGGAGCCACCTCTTCGACAGAAGCTGGAGCGGCTGCTGCGGGACTCTTCCGCCTCAGATTCCGAATCCCCAAGTTCCCCAGACTTGGTGGGGGGATATTCTTGACAGACTTCCCGTAGCCAAAGCCAGAGACTTCGCGGCGCTTCTCGGTAACTCAGGAACGATAGCCGCCAACAAGCCCAGGCGATCCCCTGGGTCAGCGAGAAAAGGGCGCTTATGGGTGAGAAAAATTGCTGTAAG